>JAESTB010000531.1 GCA_016763815.1 Arenicella sp. | reverse complement strand
TGCGCTCAGGAAGACAAGTAAACGCTCAGGAAGACAAGTAAACGCTTAGAAAGATAAGTAAACGCTTAGGAAAACGGGTGAAAAATGTTGTCTTCCTGAGCGCAGCCGAAGGATCTCAGTCTCTTGAGGAGCCTCTTTCGAATAAAAAAGCCCGTGCGAGTTAGGCTATTTACCCTTCAACAAATAACTCGAAACGGGTAGACTCGCCAGCGTGAATACCTCAGCCAAAATATCCAGACGTTTTTGTGTCGCGCCAATGCTCGATTGCACCGATCGGCATGAGCGCTACCTTGCTCGGCTAATCTCCAAGCATACGGTGTTGTACACCGAAATGATTACCACTGGCGCGTTGCTGTTTGGTGATACTCCACGCTTTTTAGACTTTGATGAAGCCGAGCACCCCGTGGCGTTGCAGCTCGGTGGCAGTGATCCTGAGGCAATGACCAAGAGTGCCGAGTTGGTTCAAAAATGGGGTTATGACGAGGTGGATATCAACGTCGGCTGCCCGAGTGACCGCGTGCAATCTGGTAGTTTTGGTGCGTGTCTTATGCAGACTCCCAATATAGTCGCGCAAAACGTTAAGCAGATGCAAGCGGCTGTCGATATACCAGTGACGGTAAAGTGTCGAATTGGGGTTGATGAACAAGAACCACGAGAGGCGCTTTGGGCATTGGTCGATGCCTGTGCTAACGCTGGTTGCAAAACCTTTTTAGTGCATGCACGCAAAGCTTGGTTGAAAGGTTTGAGCCCAAAAAAGAACCGAGATGTTCCACCGCTTGACTACCCACTAGTCTACGACCTTAAAAAAGCCTTTCCAGAATTAGAAATAGTGATAAACGGTGGAATAAACACTATTGAGGCGTGTAAGCAGCATTTAGAGCATGTGGATGGGGTGATGATGGGGCGCGAGGCTTACTCAAATCCGTATATTATGGCGCAGGTTGACCAAGTTTTTTATGGCGAGCATGAGGCCCCGCGCACGCGCGATGAGGTGCTGGCTGACTATATCGCCTATGCCGATCAGCGATTAAATAGCGGCAGTCGTTTAAATCATCTTTCGAAGCACATTGTGGGCTTGTATCATGGCGAACCGAGGTCGCGTTTGTGGCGCCGTCACATTAGTCAAAATGCACACATACCTGGTAGTGATACAGGGGTGCTGCGTGCGGCTTACGATGAAATGGTTTCATTGTAGAGTAATTTAGTTTGAATCTAAGTTACATTCATAGCATTTCTGTATATCTAGAGGTCTCATCTAGTTAAAATGGAATCAGCCAGATATCCAAAGCCGACAAACCATCCTGACGGTTTATTGCCGCTGCTTTTTAGAGCCTGAATACCTGAACTATCGATAAACTGACCCTGCTTGATTATTGCCGTGGGCTGGGCAAGATGAGTGATGTCGACAAGTGGGTTGTTCTTTAATAAAAGCAGGTCGGCTGTTTTACCAATACTGACCGAGCCTAAGTACTGATCAAGTTGCAATGCTTTTGCTGCGTTCAAGGTCGCTGAACGTAATATTGTTTCTGGTGATACACCCGCTATCTGCATTAGTTGCATTTCTTTATGCGTCGATTGCCCTGCTAATAAATACATTGTGCCTTGATCTGAGCCGACCAGCAGCGGCACGCCTAGTTGGTCCGCGCGCTTGGTAATTTTCATTAAGACTTCGCGTTCGGCAATATTCCACTGAATATGTTGTGGCGATGCATCGATCCAACGTTGAACACTTAAATGAGTAAGTAAAAATCGATAGAAAGGGCTTATGCGATCGAGCTCGATTTTGTCGACCAATTTGTTTTTTTGAATACTTAGTTCTGTTAAGTGGTCGAATGTCGCTAGCGTGGGGGTTAAGAAGCTATTGCTGTTTTTGATTTGCATTAGATATTGGTCTAACAGCGAGTCTTGTAAATCGAATTTCAGTAAGGTTTGATATATCTCTTCGACATGCTCGACAGACTGAAACTTACTTAACACGGTCATGTCAGGTTTGCCATCCGAGATTGCGCCATAGGGGCCATGTTTGGCAATTGGCATTGACAGTCTTTCGGCTTCATTAATAATTGCATCTAATATTGGTTTGGGCAAATCGTTGTAAACCTTAAGCAAGTCGTAGCCGGCTTTTTTGTGTCTTTTGACCGCCGCGACTGCTTGTTTAGGAGAGTGCAATGCGTGCTGAAATAGATCCGCCTTTGAATTGTCTAGAATCGGCGACGAAGTATAAAGAGAGGCGCCTAACCAGAGATTATGTTGAAGTTCTGATTTGAATTGCAAGTGCATAGGCATTCCTCTCATATTTCTAACGGATGTGACCCCATATGCAAGGCTTGAGACTAGGTCTTTGCGGTCGTAAATATGAGTATGCATATCAATTAGGCCAGGGACTACGTAGCTGTCTTTTCCGTCAATGGCTATGTACTTTGCAGAGGCTTCGCTGCCACTAGCATTGATGCCGACAATTTTTCCGTTAGCAATGATTAGCTGGCGTTTGCTCAGAACATGCCCGTTAGTAACATCAACGATAGAAACCGGTTCTATTAAGTAGTGAGAGGAATTGTCTGTCACTGGTTTAAAATTGAACTCATCATGGTCAAATTCAGAACGCGAACAGAGGATGGTGAGATAGATAAAAATGATCGGCAAAGCGATCAATAAGCAAAGCCCGATGAATGACTTTTTTGCATAGCGGTTTAGCATGACAGTAGACGGTTTTTGGTTGAATAGTGCCGCGAGTATCGTTGGCCCATGCAGGTTTGGCGCCCTAAATCATGATTTCGGACTAAATTCGTGTGGTTTCATTATTATGTAATCGCTGTCGTTGATATTGGCTTGGCGTAAGGCCGGTTGAATTCTTAAAGCATGAGTTGAAGCTAGATTTCGAGTTGAAACCAGAGTTAAAGGCGATTTCAAGCAGTGTCGATTTGCCGCCAATATTTTCATCAATTTTTTGTTTCACATCGGCCACTCTTAGGCTGTTGACGTATTCGCAAAAATTCAATCCTGAGCCGGTATTGACGGCACTTGATATGTCTTTGACACCTATTTTAAAGTGGTTCGCAACATCAATTAGCGACAACCTCTGTTGTTTAAACAACTCAGAAGCAACTAACTCGTGATTGATTTGGGCAAATAATACTTGGCTCAAATCGCGCTCATCTTGCATCGTATTTGATTCGTCGAAGCTGGCTAATCCATCGAATAAAAGAGGCTGTCTAAGTGCGAACCAAATTAAGCAGGCGTATAATGTTAATACACAAAGCTGGTGTGCTAAGTACCAGCTATTTAATACTAGGTAATCGAGTTCTGGTTGTAGATTGAGTCTTATCGTATCAAGCAAGCCCAGCACCGCAAAAACCCAGATCATGTTTCTGAGCCAGTTAAGTCGCATGTCCAGCGCGGCTGAGCTCATTTCGATTGAGGCCTTCCTGTATTTGTTGAGTAGCCGGTAAGAAACTAGTCCATAAATGACTAAACTCAGCGACCCCACGGCAATAACATGCTGTGTAAAAGCGGTAAATGGTATCGAGAGAATGGCGGGCAGAAAATGGTAGAGATCACTATGTTGCCATTGCGCATCCGAGTAAACCAAGTGTTTTACAAAGAGGTAAAACGCCGGCCCGGTAATCAGAGTGAAAATCGGGGTTATTAATACAGTTTGCTTTAAGAATCCGGTCTCTTCAGAGAAGTTGAACGCCATTAATACGGCTTCGAGTATTAATAGTAGACATAGCGCTCTTAAGCGCGGCTTGTGTATCAGCAGTATGGCGCCATATAAGCATAATGCGCAAAACAGTATTTCAACTATATTGACGGGTTGAAGGGGGTAGGTTGTTACAAGAGGACTCAAGTTAGTTTGGCTGCTAGGTTATTTCTACTTGTCGCTATTTTTTTGACGGGTTAGCTTAAATTTCAAGCCATTAATGTTTAGTTCATCTGGCTTCGCTACACTATAGACAGTTGTTAGCATACTGCACAACATCCGCTTAAGGTATTACCCATGTTAAAACTCATCAAATGGTTCGCCGGTCTTCTGGTTACCCTGACTGTGTTGATATTGTTAGCCATCATTGTCATTCCTCAAGTTGTCGACCCTAACGATTACCGAGATGAGCTATCGGCACTGGTCAAAGATAAAACTGGCCGCGACTTAACCTTGAGTGGCGATCTAAAAATTTCTGTTTTTCCATGGTTAGGGGTGAAAACTCAGGGTTTGAGCTTATCTCAGCCTGACGGCATAGAGGGCAATATGTTGTCGGTTGATACGGCGCAATTGCGGGTTAAGCTGATGCCATTATTGAGTAAAAAAATTGAGCTTGACACTGTCGTGCTCGAGCGACCGATTATTAAATTCGTGACGCTTAAAAATGGGATGGATAGCTTTTCGGGGTTGACTGAAGATGCGGCATCAGAAGAGCTTGAAAAAGACTCAGCGACCACCGCCGTAGCGCTGGCGATTCAAGGTGTTAAGCTCACCGATGGCACGGTTATTATTGATGATCGTCAAGCTGGTAGCGTCGTGCAGCTGACTAACTTAAATGTGGTGACCGGTAACTTGATTGGTTTATCACTTGCCGATATCAATGCCAGTGGGCTGATCAAAAATTCGGCATCGCCCGGCATTACTAAATTTGATGTGAATGCTAGAGCGCTTATTGATACCGACACATTCGATGTTCAGGCCAGTGATATGTTAGCTAAAATTCAGCAAGGCGAATTTGATATTGAGCTGGCGATGGAGGAAATGACATTCAAGCAGTCTTCATTGCTTGATGCCTCAGGCTTGAGTTTGACTGTTAAAGGAGCCCAAGCGCTTGAAGCCACAATTCCGCAATTGCGTGCAGATCTTAATGCTCAAACAGCGTCGGTTGACACGCTGGATGCTAATTATCAAAACGTCAACGTTATTGTTTCTAATCTCAGTATCAAAAAGTTTATTGATCAGCCGATCGCCACTGGTCGTTTAACCGTCCCCACGTTTGATGCGCGAGAGCTGATTAAGCGGTTGCAGATAGATTTCAAGCCGAGTGACCCCAAAGCCTTGCAGTCGGTGGGTTTAAGTGCTGATTTTTCGGCCAGTTTAGAAGCTGCCCAAACGCAGAATTTGTTGCTTAATTTAGATAATACGTCGCTGAGCGGTTCAGCGTCAGTGGTTAATTTCGAGAAGCCAAGGATCATGTATGATTTAAGTCTTAGCGACCTTAATCTTGATTCATACTTGCCTGAAGCGGTCGACGGTGAAGAAGAGGTGAGTGGTGGCGAAGCATTGGCGGTGCCGATGGCGGTATTTAGTCAGTTCGACGCTAATGGAGCTTTCAAAGCTAGCAAGCTAGTTTCTGGCGGCGTGACGTTGACCGATATTGATGTGGTTGTTGAGTCGTCGCCTGGCCGCGTGTCAATCACACCGCGGGCCAAGCTTTATGACGGTAAACTTGATGGTGCCATTGTATTTACTGAATCTGTTGATAAAAAGAGTTTAACCGTTAAGAACCAAATTGACTTAGTGCAGCTCAGCCCACTGCTTAGTGATGCGGTAGACTCAGATATGCTACGCGGCATCGGCACCTTGGTGCTGGACTTAGTAGTCACCGAGATTAACGGTGTACAGAGCCATGAGGGCACAATTCAATTACGCGCCAAAGAGGGGGCATTATCAGGCTTCGATATTTACAATATTGTTGCTAAGCTAAATAACGCAGCTGATCTCTACAGTAGCTTATCGGGTAGTGATCAACCTCCATCAGAAACCGCTAAGGTTCAAGGTAAGAAGAGCGATAACACTGAGTTTTCCGAGTTATTAGGGACCTTCTACCTAAAAGACTTCTTGATGACTAACGATGACCTGAGCTTCAAAGGTCCTGGTTTTGAAATAACGGGTGAGGGTAAATTTGATTTGCAAAAAGAGCATTTAGATTATCGTCTTAAGTTGATTATTCAAGAGGCTATTGCCAGTGCCGGAGGTGACACAGTGCAGAAACTTCTCGGTCCAAAGCTCAGCTGGTTGAGTGGTAAACAAATTCCTATTCGATGTAGTGGCGAGTTTGAACGCCCAGTGTGTTTGCCTGACGTCAAAGCCCTCTATTCGTTCTACCTCAGCAGTAAACTTAACGATAAAAAATCGCAGTTGCTGCAAGACGAGCTCGGCATTCAAGGAGAAGAAGGCAAGTCGCTTAGAACTAAAGATATTCTCAAGCAGCTTATCTTGAAGGAATGGACCAAAGACGGCGATATCGAGGGTTCAGAGTCTCGTGAAGTGCCTATCGGTGAACGCGATGCTGAACTTAACCCAGAAGACGGCCAGGATTCGACCGACCCGGTGCGGGAAAAAACCAAAAAGGAGCTAAGAGATGAGCGCAAGCGTAAGTTATCAGAGGGCTTGTTCCAGTGATTAGTCGCCGTGCAGCGAAGTTAGAGAACCGGCGACTCATTATCTTTAACGAATCGTCTTGTTTTCTGATTTGGCTTGTTCTATAAATAGTCTATGCAAATTATTCCGCTGGTAGTGAAAATACCCAACGCAAAAAACCTGAGGCTGGCTTAATTCATGTCAGAACCCCCAATTATAGGTAATGTTCATTGAATCAAGCCTTACCCGCTAAGACTCTATCGTTAGGGAGCGAGGAGTTTCCTGTCGAAAACGCACGATTGTCTATCCTTTGCGGTGAATGTCATCGTAATATCAAAATCATTGAAGAAGAACTGTTGGTTAAATGCTATCAACAGGGAGCAGATTTTATGCTGCAAGGCAAAATCGATGACGTTGAGACCGCCGAACGTGCATTGTTACAACTTTATAAGCTAACCGCCCAGAGGTCTGGTTTGGAAGAATCAACGGTCTATCAAGTGATCCAGAATGCGTCCGAGGCTAAGCCCGAAGACAGCCCATTTGAACGCGTGCAAACTCCGTTTAAGCAAGTAATAGCCAAGTCTAAAGCGCAAAGTGGCTACATGAAGTCAATCGACAGACACGATGTGGTGTTTGGTGTTGGCCCAGCGGGTACCGGCAAAACGTATCTGGCCGTAGCGAAAGCGGTTGAATCCTTACTTAACGACGAGGTCAAGCGTATTGTGCTGGTTCGGCCGGTGGTTGAAGCCGGTGAGAGCTTGGGTTTTTTGCCTGGCGATATTGGTCAAAAAATCGACCCGTATCTACGCCCGCTTTACGACGCTTTGTATGAACTGATGGGGGTCGAGCGAGTCGAGAAGTTGATTGAAGCTAAGACCATTGAGCTGGCCCCGTTAGCCTATATGCGCGGGCGCACCTTGTCCGATGCCTTCGTTATTATGGATGAAGCGCAAAACACCACGGTCGCACAAATGAAAATGCTACTGACTCGAACTGGTTTTGGTTCGAAGGTGGTGTTAACCGGTGATTTATCACAGGTTGATTTGCCTAAAGGCACTTATTCAGGACTTAAGCACGCGCTCACCATACTCAAAGGTGTCAAAGGTATCGACGTCAACAAGTTCACTGGTAAGGATATTGTGCGGCATCCTCTGGTTCAACGCATTGTTGAAGCCTATGAGAAGCATGACCGTAATGACTAACGGCGCAGGTTTGTTAGTTGATGTGCAAGACGCTCTAGAGCACGACGTTGATGATGATGACAAACCTCCCAGCGCATCCGCCCTAACTCAATGGGCTGAGCTAGCGCATCAGACGGTCAGTGAAAAGCTCAGCGAGCTTACTCTTCGCTTGGTCGACGAATCTGAAATGCTCGCCTTAAACCGAGATTATCGCGGTAAGCAAGGTTTAACAAATGTTTTGTCTTTTCCCGTTGATGCACAATTTTGTATGGCAGATGAAGACGGACGTACGCTTATTGGTGATATCATCATTTGTCACAAAGTGATTAGTCGTGAAGCCGCCGAGCAGAATAAAACGGCGTTAAATCACTATGCTCATATGGTTACCCATGGTGTGTTGCATCTTCATGGCTATGACCATTTAGATGATGAGTCTGCTGCAGAAATGAAAGCCCTAGAGGCGAATATATTGTCTACCAGCGGCATCGAAAACCCCTATAATTAAACTAATGAATAATCCAGACCAACCTCCGCCGTCATTTTTAGCCAACCTTAAATCCAAGCTCTTATCAATGGTGGCAGCATGGCTGCCGAATAAGAGACCCTCCAGCAGAGAGCACGTGCTCGAAAATCTTCGTCAGGCTGAGCAAGATGGTATTTTGGCGCGTGATGCTTACGACATGATGCAGCGTGTGATGTTTGTCTCGGACCTCAAGGTTCGTGACATTATGATTCCGCGTAGCAACATGATTTTTGTTGAGCGCGATCATGGCCTTGACCAATGCCTAGACATTATGGTTGAAAGCGCACACTCTCGCTTTCCTGTGGTCGACAATGAAAAAGACCAGATCAGTGGTATTTTGCTAGCCAAAGATTTGTTGCGCTATTTTGATGATGATAATAAACAGCGCTTTAACCTGCGAGATCTAATGCGGCCGGTGGTGTTTGTACCAGAGGGTAAGCGGGTTAATATATTATTAGCTGAATTTCGCGAAAATCGAAACCATATGGCCGTAGTAGTCGACGAATTTGGCGCGGTCGCTGGTTTAGTCACGATTGAAGACGTACTCGAGCAAATCGTTGGCGATATCGAAGACGAGCATGACATCGAAGTCGATGACGGCATGATTCGAGAGCTTGATGGCGGCGAAATTATCGTTAAAGCGGTATTGCCAATCGACGAGTTCAATGAATACTTTGAAACCTATTTAAGTGAGAGTGGAAGTGACACTATTGGTGGTCTTATTTCTCAAACAATGGGTCATGTCCCGCAGCGCGATGAACGTGTGCAGATCCAGCAAATGAGATTCGAGATAGTGCACGCTGACTCGCGTCGTGTACATTTGATTCAAGTAGTGAAAGTGCCGGCGGTCAAACTCGAGAACTGAAATTGATATCTGTGGTCAGCGTCGACTTTTGATGACTGAGTTCGAAGGCCCAGTTCGAAGGCCCAGTTCGAAGATACGGCCCGAAGACGTGGCCTATGAAGGGCTTGGCGATTAAAACAATGAGACCTCTGAATAACGGTAGCGCAAAAAGGAAAATGGTGGTCATTTTTTCTGGGCTGCCGTTACGCTAAGGTTTCGCAATAATAAGTTTCGCAATAACAATAAAAGGCATCATGAACTCTTCCAATCTACCTAAGGTCTATTTGATCGACGCCAGCATCTATATTTTTAGAGCATGGTTTTCAGTGCCCGATTCGATGCGTGGCGAGAACGGCAAGCCGGTCAACGCGGTGTATGGCTTTTGTCGGTTTTTAACTGAATTTATTGAGCGAAGTGGCGCGCGACACGTCGGCATCGCGTTCGATGAAAACCTGACTCAGTCGTTTCGCAACGACATCTACCCTGAATATAAAATGAACCGGGAGTTACCCCCCGAGGACCTTAAAAACCAATTCAAGTATTGCCGAAGGTTAGCTGAAGCCGCTGGGTTTTACTGTGTCGGTCATGATCGGTACGAGGCAGATGATCTAATTGCAACCATGTCATTATCAATGCGTGAGCAGGGCTTTAGAAATATCATTGTTAGCGGCGACAAAGACTTGGCTCAGTTAATTAGAGGCGACGATTTGTGGTGGGACTATGCGCGTGACCGTCAACTAAAAGCACCGCAGGTAATTGAAAAATTTGGCGTGCCACCAGAGGCGATTCAAGATTTTTTAGGTCTGTGTGGAGATGCTGTAGATAATATTCCCGGCGTGCCGGGCGTTGGTCCCAAAACCGCCACAGCGTTATTGCAAGCGTATCAAACGGTTGAGGGTGTTTATGACAACCTCGACGCAATCGCATCATTGAAGGTGCGCGGCGCAAAGACCCTAGGGGCTAAGTTGGCTGAGCACAAGGACAAAGCGTTTTTGTCGAAACAGCTAGCGACGGCTGCTTATGATGCGCCGATTGACACCAGTGCAAGTAAATTACTGCGCCAATCAGCAGAAGTCAGCCTATTAAAAGAAATAGGCCAAATCATGGGTGGGCGAGGTGATGGCTTGTTCGAGCGCTTAGTTCACTCTTCTAAGTTAGTGCAGGCCGTCTAGCGACTTGCTGTTGAACGGCTTAGAGTCAAGCTTTACGCTTTTGTTAAGGGGCTTGCTTATGCTCTGCGCATCTGTAATTATTTCGCGATTCATTAAACGAGATCTCAGCATAACTCGATGAACGAATAAAAATGCCTGTAATGCTTTCACTTTTCGTTGAGAAACTTGCCAATAGCTCGCTATTGGCTGTGTTTTTCGCCTCAATTGACGACATTCCAAACACTTTTTATCTCGTTCCTGAGTTATGCTGAGGCTTCTAAACAAACATCAATAGATAGCCGAGGCTAAGTGTGTACCTAGAGTATTTCGGGTTAACGGAGCGACCGTTTTCAATCGCGCCAGACCCTCACTATTTGTACATGAGTGAACGCCATAAAGAGGCGATGGCTCACCTTACCTACGGTTTATCGCAAGGTGGTTGCTTTATTGTTCTGACCGGCGAAGTGGGTACTGGTAAAACCACGCTCTGCCGTAACCTATTGGGTGATTTGCCCGATGACGTAGATGTTGCGCTAATACTCAATGCCAACATCAACGAGCAAGAGTTGCTGCAGACGGTGTGCGATGAGCTAAAAATTGCTTACCAAGAGCCGGACTCGCAGAAGCGACTATTAGATAAAATAAACTCGCATCTATTGGCCGGCTTTGCCGAAAACCGTCAAACGGTACTCATTATCGATGAAGCTCAACTGTTGAGCCGAGATGTGCTTGAGCAAATTCGATTGCTTACTAATCTTGAGACAACTAAGTCAAAGCTACTGCAAATTATTTTAATAGGCCAACCTGAGTTAAACGACCTGCTGAGTCGAAACGATTTGCGCCAACTGGCTCAAAGAGTCACCGCCAGATACCATCTCGGTGCATTGCAGCGCAGTGAGATAGAAGGTTATGTAAATTTTAGGTTGAGTGTCGCTGGTTGCCGAAAGCCTATCTTTACTCGACAAGCGTTGAGTCAACTGCATCGCTCGACCGATGGGATTCCGCGCAGAATTAATGTTTTAGCTGACCACGCCTTATTAGCCGCCTATTCGAAAACTGATGCGGTTGTTGATGCTAAGAGCGTTAAAACGGCCACTAAAGAAGTGTTTATACACAGCCGTAAATCAGAAAGAGTCGTTCCGGCGAGTATCAAGTGGAGTTTTGCGATGCTTGGCTTAGTGCTAATTAACGTCGCGCTGTGGTGGTGGTTCACCGCCTCCGAGCAGGATGCTCCAGCGCCGATAGCGTATAACGGCCCCTCTGCTGTTGATCAGATAGAGGCTGACCTCGATAGCACTATTGTGAAAGTCGAAAATATAGCTGCAATAAATCAATTTGGTCAAGTAGTCGCCGAGTTGGCGCCTGGTGAAGCCGCGCCGAACGGCGTAACAACGATTATTCGATCCGATGACATCGCCCCCGGCACGGTGGTCATAGCCGATCAACCATTGGATGAGTCCGAGTTGCTTATTCAGCAAGCAGAGCCTATCACCCAGCCGCCGGAGCGGGTCTTCAGCTACGACTCTGGTTCGGAACTGGGTCAAGCCTTGGACACCTCGGCCGACTTAACTGGGCGCATCGCTGTGTTTCGTGCTCTGGGCGCTGCTTGGGATGTAGACTTGCCTAGCCAACTTATTCAACCGGTTTGCGAGGTGCTCAAAGAGAGCGGCGTTGATTGCTTAGGGATTACTAGCTGGGCGCAGCTGCGGCGTTATAATCGTCCAGCGATACTAGTGTTGGATCAGAACGATAGTCTGCATCGAGTGATCGTTTTTAAGCTAGAGCGAGACTCGGCTCAAGTGCTTGTAGGGCAGAATGTAGTAGACGTCAGCATCAGTGAATTAAAGTCGCGTTGGACTAATAACGGTGTTACTTTCTGGCGACCAGGAGACAACGGTAGTCGCGTATTGCAGCAGGGCGATAGCTCGAGCAGCCTTCCTACGATACGCGTTGCGATTAATCAGGCCCTATTGAAGCGCAACATGCCGGGCTTGGGTAATTTCACATCAACTGATTTTGATTGGTCATTGGCGCAAGCGGTATCCGCCGTGCAAACCGCTTATTCGCTGTTAGCCGATAGTAAAATCGGTAGTGAAACCTATTTATTGTTAAATGAAGTTTTTTCGCCAGAGCAGACGCCAGTGTTGCGTCAGCGTGTGCAATAGAGGTTTGCAATGTCGACCATATTAGATGCCTTAAGAAAGTCCGAGCAAGAAAGAAAGTTGAATAAGCTGCCTACCTTGACTGATATGGCCGCGCCACAAGAGCCATCGCGCTGGCCGCTATACATTGGCTTGGCCTTGGTGTTATTGGCAATAGCGTTAGTGGTATTGGCCTATGTTATCTGGAGCGCCAAGCCTCAAGTTGCCGGTGAAGTTACTATCGGGCAGACAGGAGTGCAGGCAAATAATGCACAGCCAACTAGTGCAGATGAACAAGATACTGCTCAAGCAACGCAGTCTAACATTGACGAGGTTGGGCTGATTAAGGATACGATGTTAGTGAACGTGGTTTCTTATTCGAAAGACCCAGCGTATAGCTTCGCGATGGTGAATGGTAAAATGGTTCGTGAAGGTGACTTCATTGAGCCGGGTTTGAAGCTCGAGAAGATACTTCCAGATGCGGTAGTATTTAACTCGCGTGGGGAAAAAATTACCCGCAGCCCCTAGTCTGAAACGACCTTGAGCATTTACTGAAAGCAGTCAATAGCTTGAGCAACCGTTCAAAAGCATAGCGCATAGAACGTAGGCTTTGGTTATAATCCGCGCTTTGGCTTATCGCCCTTTTATATTACGGGTCTGTCGGACAATGATTTGTTAGTGCGAAAGTACCACTTTGGTCTATTTTTCCGATAATTTTCGAGCAATGGAATAACCATTACGTCGTAAATTCTCGAAAAACTAGCCTCAAATTCCCACTTTCTCCTGAAGCAAATCATTGTCCGATAGACCCATTACCTTAAAGTTTATTTATCATGAGTTTGCCTGCTGAAGTCGCCAAGCGACGTACCTTTGCCATTATCTCGCACCCTGATGCCGGTAAAACCACCTTGACCGAGCGCCTGCTCTTGTCGGGTGGGGCGATACAAATGGCGGGTAATGTTAAGGGTCGCAAAAGCGGCCGCCATGCGACCTCGGACTGGATGGAGATCGAGAAGCAGCGCGGCATCTCGGTGGCCTCCAGCGTGATGCAGATGCCCTACCGCGACTGCGTCATCAACCTGCTGGACACGCCGGGCCACAAGGACT
>JAESTB010000530.1 GCA_016763815.1 Arenicella sp. | reverse complement strand
GCCAAAATAAGCTCCTATTTCTTTCATTGTCTAATCACCACTTGAATAGGTTTTTGTAATTGCACTTATGACTTGAATTCAAGGCCAATCTGTCGCCGCACTCAAACCTAAGGCTGCCCAATGATTACTCCAAGGCCATTCTTCCGCCACCTGAACCATCTCGGCTCTTACTGGGTTCAATACAATATAGCGGGCAAGTTCTAACAGGTAGCTTTGCCTCTCTACAAGAATCGCATGATACCTTCCCTGAAATACATGCCCTACTCTTCTATGTCGCAGGTTGTACTTTAGTCAAACGAGACGAACATAGGTTCACAATTCAAGATGTCACCCCGAGCTTTGACCCAGAGCTTATCGAGCTTATGATAGTCGCGACATTATGAGGGTAGTACTACTGCCCTCATGTGGATAAAGCTGATGGATAAACTTGCAGTGTTAACACACAGCTTAACGCACAATCGGGCTTGATAGCTCTTCTTAATTCGCTTAATATGATCCATATATAGATCATTTAAGCTTAATATGATCTATATATGGATCATTTATGCCAAAAAAATCAACTAAACCTATTTCTAATCATAGCCTCTCAGCAATTAAATTGCTCGGAGGACTGATTCGTGCGGCCCGTAAAGAACGCAAACTAACCGTGCTTGAATTAGCGGAACGAGCCGGTATTTCGCGCGGGCTTATTCAGCGCATAGAGCAAGGCGACCCAAGCTGTTCTATTGGAGCGGTATTTGAAGCGGCAATTATAGTGGGAGTCCCTCTATTCGATGTGGACACTAAGCAACTTTCACAAAAACTGAATCAGACTAATGAAAAACTGGCATTGCTTCCAAAAACTGTTCATAAATCGCGTCAGAAGGTAAACGATGATTTCTAAAACGATTACTGAAACGTATGTTTGGGTATGGTTGCCAAATGCAACTGAACCAGTTGTGGCAGGAAGACTGCAAGCAATAGATGGTGCGCTCCAATTTAATTATGGTAAGAGTTATTTAGAGAGCGTCGGTGGCTCAACTTCAACCATTGCGCTATCTCCAGAAGAACTTCCTTTAAAACCCGGATTGTTGCCCTTACTCGACGGGTTAACCATGCCGGGTTGCTTGAGAGACGCCGCACCAGACGCTTGGGGGCGACGCGTGATTATGAATCGCTTACTCGGCTCTAAAGGGTCAAACGCGGATACGGCGCAACTTGATGAATTAACCTATTTGGCATCTTCTGGCTCAGATAGAATTGGCGCGCTTGATTTTCAGCAGTCCCCAACTCAATACCAACCGCGCTCAACTGAGAATGCGTCGCTGGAAGAATTATTGGAATCAGCAGAAAGAGTTCAACAAGGTATTCCACTACAACCTGAATTAGACCAAGCCTTATTACATGGTAGCTCTATCGGCGGTGCCCGACCAAAGGCTCTGATTGAGGATAACGAGGTAAAATACGTAGCCAAATTTTCGATCAGCTCTGACCTCTATAGCATAGTAAAAGCGGAATATATCGCCATGCGATTGGCGAAACTGGTAGGGCTGAATGTAGCTCCAGTGACGTTGGCTAGCGCAGCGAACAAAGACGTGCTTCTGGTTGAACGCTTCGACCGGCATCGCTCACCGAATGGCTGGGAGCGAAAACTAATAATATCGGCACTCTCTTTGTTCAAGCTCGATGAAATACATGCGCGATATGCAAGCTATGAGACCTTAGCAGAAATTGTGCGACACAGGTTCATCAACCCTAAAGACACATTGAAAGAACTTTTCTCCAGAATGGTGTTCAATATTCTTAGCGGCAATACAGACGATCACGCACGTAATCATGCGGCTTTTTGGGATGGAGAAAATCTTAGCCTCACACCAGCCTACGATATTTGCCCACAAGGGCGAACTGGAAACGAAGCCTCACAAGCCATGTTGATCTCAGGTACCAATAACCTGAGTCAATTACAAATCTGTCTAAACGCAGCTCATAATTTTTTGCTTTCCAAAGAGGATGCGATAAATATTTTCGACTCTCAGCTTAGCTTAATAGAGAAGCATTGGGACACAGTCTGCGACGAAGCGGAGCTATCAATAATCGATAGAAATCTTCTATGGAGACGACAGTTTTTGAATGCGTGGTCTATAGAGTTTAGTTCCTAGATGTAAAACTGATTGGGCTTTAGTGGTCGCTAGCTTTTCTTAGCGAACGCCATTACTAGTTAGGATTGACCGACAAGTTGACTCATAGTTGACTGATCTACTTGACCGTATGTGTCCTATAACAACTTAATATCTTGAAGTTTTCTACCAAGCTCGTCGTCGCTGGCTACTTTTGCTAAATCTGTAATACGGCCAAGAACGCCTAAAACTGAAACGTAATGACCCATTGAAACTCTAGGGTCACCCTATTCTATCCGTCGAATAGTAAGGCGGCTCAAACCGGTACTTTCTGATTCACCTTCAATGTTAAATACGTTCCAATAAGTAGTTCCATCTGAAGCAGACCCGACTATGTTTCTGCCGAATCCACCGGGAGTGACAACCTCCATACGGTTGTCATCATTCAACATATCCTGAAGCGTTGAATACGTCACCAAAGCCGCACTGATACTACTGTCACTTTCAGGATTCAATATGTTCCAATAAATTATAGCCGCACTAACAGGGTTAATAATCATGATCGAAAAAAAACCAGCAAACACTATGGTTTTGGCTTTAAGCATTTTTCCACCTCAGTGGGTTGCAGTCAAAATCTGCATGTTTAGGGAGCTTGAACACTTCTGCTGCCGTTTTGCTATATATCATCGCTATTCCTAATCCTGATTAAACTGTTCTAGATTGACCTGTAAAACCTCAGGAAAACCTTGTGATTTTCTTGTGTTTTATTAGCTTGCCTTTTGGTGACCAGTGATTGAATTTCTAGATAAAATCTAGGGCCAAGAAAAATCTACGGGTTGCTCAATGAGCATCCAACCCAGTGATGTCTTATACCTGGGCGAATAGTAAATTCAATGGTCAACCGAAGTTGTTACTCAAAGTCTAAAGGCTAGACCAACATGACCTACGAGACCCTTTAAACAAACTGACTCCATTAGCCAAACTCTTAGCCGAATACGAGTTTAGAGTCATATTCAGTTTGATTTTCCATCATGCATTAAGCAGCCCTTGCCAACTTATGAGCAACGGCTCAAATGGCGACGATGTCATTTATAACGCTTAGTCTAGCGCCAGTATGGGGTTTAGTTGTTTCTGTATTTAACTTTTTCACTGACGGGAATATCGCAGGATTAGAATAGCTAACCGTCAATCAATTAGCGGCTTTCCTGTAATACTAAATACAGCACCTTCAGACGGGTTTGCACTACAAAGAATCTTGGCTTGTTCCGGTGTTGATGCCCATGTGGGTCTTATCTTATAGGTTTGGCCAGCCTTAAGATCAGGAAAATAGTATGTACCGTTGTTACTTACTCTAGCTTTAGCGAAGGCCTGACTAGAATTTTCTGTGTAAATATAGACAGGCACAATCCATGTCGATAGTGGTCCTGATAATTTCTCACGCACTTCTTGACGCCATTTACCTGTTAACCGCCCTGAAATACTACACGTCTTTGCAGGTTCAATAGGCTTATCAACCTGAACTGTAAAGGTCTTGATGACTTTCTTAGACGCTACATTATAGGCCTCTAGGCGAAATTGGGTTGTTTCATTAATCGTTGATGAAAACCAAGAATTGTTAACTCTATCTCGCTGATGTTTGGTTCTAAGATCAATTTCACCTAAGTCGTCATACAGGCGAACAATGTCGGCATTTTCTACATCCCAATGGAATTGAACGAAGTCGCCTGGATTCGGCATTGTCGGAGTTACCCTAAATGATAATATTTTGGGTGAAAGCTTTTTTTTCTGCGGCTTTTTAGAAACCTCAGAAAAAGATCTTTTTATATCAACCATAAATTCTTTGGAAGTATTTTCACCTGATTCATTTTCCGCATACAAACGATAAGTGACTGATTTGTTGAGCTTTGTTCGCAAGTTAGACATAGAGCTAGACCAACCAACATCTTCACCACTGCTATAACTTTCCCTAGAAAGAACCTCTTTTCCATCCTTATATAATTTAACGTGATCAGCATCAACAACCTCCCAGTAATATTGATACCACATTTCACCTTTAACCATTTCAGGTATAATTTTAAACATAAGGATCTTAGGTTCTGTCGTGTCATGCGCCAATGCTAGGTAGGGCATCAACAATAAGGGCAATACACAAATAGCGACTAATCTTCGCCATATGAGTGTGGGTGAATTAAATATACTCTTTGTCATTTTTACTTTCCTGATATCAAAATGTACACGAACAGAATTCGCTTTTTGGTCACTGAACGTTTAAATAAATGGTTATCAATCTATTCTTCTAAGGCTTATGTTCTTCACTTCCGTAATACAAGCGCCCTTCCTTCCTGGAGTGATTGCATTAGGATGATTTTTGCCATATTTAGATTGAGGTGTTGTCCAAATACCGACGGTTTTTCTACACTGAGCGGCAGTCTTAATAGAGCTCCATCGACAAACATCTTTTAACGACCCCCTGTTATCACTAACCACATTGCAACTCGCCTTTTTACTTTGACAGATCTTATTTGATGCCGAAGAGCACGACTTTGGAGTGATTGTTGCAGATATTTTATCCGGAAAAGTAATAACCGCCGCACCACCGACGACATAACGATCATCAATATTAAACCAAACAGGGTTGGTGAACGCCTTATAAGGAATTACTCCTTTCATTGGCCCTTTCAATTCAGCTCGAATATACATGCGATCGGGTATTGCGGGCTTTTCAAAATACGTGAAGCTACAGAGTGGCCCATCAGGTATGTAATCACCGCCTGGGCCATCATCAAGATAATCTAGGTCATTAAAATTTCCAACCTTAGGTACTTCTACCCTACCGTCATTTTGTCTTCTATAAACAACACCTCCTGTTTTAGGGGACGCTATCGATCTACCATTTTTTTTCGCATTATTATGGCTTACGATCGATTCCATCGTTTTTGCACTTACCTGCATTGAGAGCCCAAAAACAGGTAGAGATTGTGCGTCACATTCTGACTGTTTATCAAAATGTTCTCTATGGTGCGCAGCAATTGGGAAATGCTGTGGGTTAATATCAATGTTTCTAATTCCCGAATAGCGTTCAGCAGCTGAGATATTCAACGTCATGATGGTATTTTCGGTCGGGTCAGCGAACTGTTGATTAAATCTTCCGCGTCCACCAAACTCTCGCCCACCTAACTTATAAAGAACTCTCCCAGTTTCCTTTTCCTTCCACATCTCTGTAACCCCAGGGATGCTAAACGGTCTTTCTACACTAGGATGTTTCCAAGGTCGATAAAACCAGCCGTTGGCATATTGGTCTGAGAACACACCTATTTCTAGATCAATTTCTTTTACTGGACCAAACTCGGGCGTTGACTTCCATTCAACCAGTAAAGGAAAATTAATATGTCTTTTCCTGGGACTGCCACCTATTTTGGCAACTCCGCCCATAGGAATATCTTGAGGGTCAATGACCCCATTACCATTTCTATCATAGGCGAGTCGAATAATAGGCCCATCTGTAACGATAAAATTACCGTCACGAAATGCATCGACTATTTGTTTTTGACTCACCGGAGTCCCTGTATCTTGACCAACGGTTATGGGGCGACCTTGAGGAGCACCTGCAAACACCAAGTTTCTAGGTGAGCCCATGGCACCATCGTCAATGGAAGAAATGCCTACAAAATAACCGTTGCGTTTGTAGTTGTAATCACCATGCGCATCCGAGCCGCCTGCCATAAATACTCTTCTTGGTTGCCCTTGAGGTAACCAATCTATAGATGAGGTTAAACTTGGATCCATTCCCCACATTAGCATTGAGTCCCACATTCGAAGGCTCTTGCTAAAACTAGTGGCGGTTTTTGTATCCTGATGCTGCCAATTTTTCAAATCTTTAACAGGTATCAATTCTCCTGTTAGACCTGAAGGCTTATAAGTTGAGGCGTTTCCGTTATCCGGTCGAGTGCTTATTGCATCACCATACGTGTCTTTAATTGCAGAGTATTTCAATTCATCGATCAACTTATTGAACTTTCTAAAATCGTTTGTCCGCTTTGCTTGTACTGCTTCTTGCCTTAATTCTTTCACGGTTGGGGGTACATAACCATCTGCACCTATTACCTCTTTTATATTCGTGGGTATCGGTGTTCCCATGTTAGATTTAAAGTGATTATTCTCATTCCATAACTGCAGACCTAACACATGCTCTGAACGAAAAGCATCTAATAGTGATGCTTCTGAATAGGGTGCAATATCTGGACCTAAGCGATCAGGCCCCTTACCTGAGGGTGTACTCAGGGGATGAGCAAGAAACAGGAT
>JAESTB010000529.1 GCA_016763815.1 Arenicella sp. | reverse complement strand
CGAGCCGCCAGCAGAGTCGCCCTCTACTAGAAAGAGCTCGGTTAAGTCTATATCTTCGCTCGAACAGTCCGCTAACTTACCCGGTAAAGCAGGGCCAGAGGTTATTTTTTTACGAGTGATTTTTTTGGCTGATCGCAAACGGCTCTGTGCATTCTCGATCGCCACCATGGCGATGCTCTCGCCAACGTCTAAGTTTTGATTCAACCAAAGCGCAAACGCATCTTTAACTTTGGTTGCAATGAATTGAGATATTTCCCGTGACGACAAGCGCTCTTTTGTCTGACCCGAAAATTGCGGCTCGTGCATACGTACTGAGAGAACATACTGGCACTGAGCCCATACATCGTCAGGCGACAGCTTTACCCCTTTAGGTAAGAGATTTCTAAAATCGCAAAACTCTCGTATTGCCTCGGTTAAACCAATTCGCAAACCATTAACGTGTGTGCCACCCTGAGCGGTTGGAATCAAGTTAACGTAGCTCTCGGTAATTAGCTCTACAGTCTCAGCTGACCACGCAACGATCCAGTCAACATGCTCCCCATCACCGCCTTCGCTTCCTTGAAAACCCTCTTGTGGCAAACGCTCATTATCACCTAATGCACCGAGTAAATACGCTTTTAGGCCATCTTCGTAATACCAGCTGGCATTGGTTTCAGGCTTGGCTTCGTCTTCGAAGTTAATTGTCAAACCAGGGCAAAGTACCGCCTTAGCTCTAAGTAAGCGGCATAATTTACCAGCGTGTACTCTCGGTGCATCAAAAAATGACTCATCTGGCCAAAAGCGAATCGTGGTGCCTGTATTACGTTGTCCGACGGTACCAGTTTCCTTAAGGCCACTGGTTTTTAAACCATTCGAAAAAGCCATATTGTATTCAATGCCACCACGCTTAACCCAAACTTCGACATGCTTAGATAAGGCATTTACAACCGAGATGCCTACCCCGTGTAAACCACCCGAGAACTGGTAGTTTTTATTTGAGAACTTTCCGCCCGCATGCAAGCGCGTCATGATGACTTCTACGCCCGGCACGCCTTCTTCCGGGTGAATATCAATTGGCATACCACGGCCGTCATCTTTGACTTCTACCGAGCCATCTTTATAGAGCATCACATCGATGCGATTGCAGTAACCGGCAATCGCCTCGTCGACACTATTATCGACCACCTCTTGCACCAAATGATTTGGGCGCTCGGTGGTGGTGTACATCCCTGGTCGCTTGCGAACAGGTTCTAGGCCGGTTAAGACCTCAATGGCGGAAGAATCGTAATCTGTAGACATTAAATAAATTCGGGATGACAATAATATTAAACTGGCATGAGTTTAACGCGATTTGCTTATCAATAACGAGTAAAAGTTATCCTTATCGCTTAACTTTGCGATAGTGGTGTTAGAATAGTTGGCCTATAATATTTACTGTACAAATGAGCGAAAAATGTCAGACACTGCCGCTATCGAACTCGACTTTGAGCACGCCTATAAGGAACTTGAAAACATTGTTGAACGCATGGAGCGTGGCGAACAAGATTTAGAAAACTCGCTTAGCGATTTTGAACGTGGTGTGGCGCTAATGAAGCACTGCCACGGACTGCTTAAAGAAGCCGAGCAAAAAGTAAACCTCTTGGTTAAAGACAATGACGGCTTATTTCACACCGAACCATTCGAAGATAATTCTCAGGTCTAGGCTTTATGAGCGACGTTATGCTCGAATATCAGAAGCGGATTCAAGTCTTTTTGGATGCCAGCCTCAACAATCTTGATGTGCCCGAACGCCTACGAGCGGCGATGCGATATTCAACGCTTTCGGGTGGCAAGCGTTTCAGAGCGCTATTAGTTTACGCCTCTGGCTTGGCGGTGGGCGCGCCATTAGCTCGTTTAGATACGGTCGCCGCCGCGTTAGAATGCATTCATGCCTATTCGCTTATTCATGACGATATACCGGCAATGGACGATGACGATCTACGTCGAGGGCAGCCAACAAGTCATATCAAGTACGATGAAGCCACCGCCATTTTGGCGGGCGACGCACTACAAACACTGGCATTCGAGATGATCGCCAGCGCGTCGTCTGATCTAAGCGATGCGCAAGCTCGTAGTATTGGCCTAAAGCTAGCCATAAGTTCAGGGCAAATAGGCATGGTCGGCGGCCAAATACTCGACATTCAGGCGACCCATTGCCAACTCAACCGCGACGCCCTTGAAAACGTGCATCGCCGTAAAACCGGCGCATTAATCAACGCTGCGGTAATCTGTGGCGCACTTTGTAGCGACGACACAAGCGAGTTACAACTCAGTAGCTTAAGCGATTACGCCGATAATCTAGGCTTGGCATTTCAAGTGGTAGACGATATCTTAGATATCGAATCCTCAACACAAGAGCTGGGCAAACCAAGCGGCAGTGATGTCGAAAACGGCAAAGCAACCTACCCGGCCCTAATTGGCTTACAAGAGTCTAAGAAACTTGCACAAACTCTTTACCAAGAATCCATAGTCAGCATAGCGGCTATAAGCGATAATACCTCTCTACTCGAAGACTTGGCCCAACTTGTGGTCAAGCGCACTAAATAGGCATTTGCAGCTAAGCGTTTAACGCTCGTTGCCAGCCAAAGTAATTCACGCAAAGTCAAAGTAATTCACGCAAAGCCAGAGTAATAATACCAAGTGACTGACCAACAGACTAAATATCCGCTGCTAATGACGCTAGATCAACCTAGTGACCTTAGACAGTGCTCCGAAGACCAGCTACAGCAAGTCTGTGACGAAACTCGCCAATTTCTAATTGACACGGTTTCAAAAATTGGCGGGCATCTTGCCGCGGGCTTAGGCACGGTTGAGCTTACTACCGCACTACACTATGTGTTTAATACGCCCGATGACCGAATCGTTTGGGACATAGGCCATCAGGCTTATCCACACAAGATTTTAACCGGTAGGCGCGACCAGCTGCACACTATTCGCCAGCCCGGTGGGCTATCAGGCTTTCTTAAGCGCACCGAAAGTGAATACGACACCTTTGGTGCTGGCCATTCAAGCACCTCAATCAGCGCCGCCTTAGGTATGGCGGTAGCCGCAGCTCAGCAAAAACTCGATCGTGATGTTGTGGCTATTATTGGTGACGGTGCAATTACCGCTGGCATGGCGTTTGAAGCACTCAACAATGCCGGCGACATGGACGCCAATATATTAGTCATCTTAAACGACAACGATATGTCGATTTCGCCCAACGTTGGCGCGTTCAAAAACTACCTAACTCGCTTAATGACCGGCCCTGCGGTTAGCTCGGTGCGCAATGCAACCAAGAAGGCGCTAGATGGTATTCCACCAGTGCGCGACTACGCTCGCCGTTGGGAAGAGCATATTAAAGGCATGATATTGCCGAGCACGTTCTTTGAAGAAATGGGTTTCTACTACGCTGGCCCGATCGACGGTCATGATATTGAAACCTTGGTCGGCACACTGCGCAATCTGAAAGAAATTGACGGCCCTCGTTTTTTACACATAGTCACCAAAAAAGGTAAGGGCTTTGAGCCCGCCGAAGTAGCGCCTATTAAGTACCATGGTGTATCGCCATTTAATCCGACTACCGGAGAAATCGGCAAAAAAGCCAAAATTCGAACCTATACTGATGTATTCAGCGACTGGCTATGCGACATGGCCGCGCAAGATGACAAGCTGGTCGGCATCACTCCTGCGATGCGTGAAGGTTCTGGCCTAGTACGCTTCTCCGAAGAGTATCCAGAGCGTTACTTCGACGTCGCGATTGCCGAGCAACATGCGCTTACCTTTGCCGCTGGCATGGCCTGCGACGGGCAAAAGCCGATTGTGGCGATCTATTCAACTTTTTTACAACGCGCTTACGATCAGTTAATACACGATGTCAGCGTTCAAGATCTCGACGTAATGTTAGCCATTGATCGAGCCGGCTTGGTTGGCGCCGATGGTGCAACTCATGCTGGGGTGTTCGATTACAGTTTCTTACGCTGCATACCCGGTTGTACAATCTATGCTCCGAGCGACGAAGCAGAATGTCGAGACATGCTCTACAGCGCCTACAAACACGTTGGCCTCACGGCAGTACGCTACCCTCGTGGAGCTGGCACTGGCGCGGTTGAAAAGGTGCAAATGACAGAAATAGAATACGCCAAAGGCGTCACTGTTCGGAAAGGCGGCAATGTCGCAATTTTATCTTTCGGCACCCTGTTACCAGCTGCAGTAGAAGCGGCCAGAAACATTGACGCAACAGTAGTCAACATGCGTTTCGTTAAGCCACTTGATCAACAATTGATCAGTGATTTAGCCCGCGACCACAACTTATTAGTAACGCTAGAAGAAAATGTTGTTGCTGGCGGTGCGGGCTCGGGTGTCAACGAATACCTATCGTCTGCGGGAATGGCTACGCCGACCTTGAATTTGGGCTTACCAGACCGATATATCGATCATGGTAGCCAAACTGCTCTATTAGCCGAATGCGGCTTAGACGCCGCTGGAATTGAGCAATCGATCGTCGGCTCTCCTTTTTACCAACCAGCGGCTAACGCGCAGAACTTGTAAACCGTTTTTATTCGCACATCGTTTAAACGTCAACTCAAGTCTGCATAACTAAACACCTACAGTATTATTCTCTATTCCTATGGAAGACGTCCAAGCTAGCCTCGACACGCGCCAGATACCAATCAGCCGCGTCGGCATCAAAGATCTTCAACATCCGATTACGGTCATTAATCGCGATGGCTCGCGATCGCACAGCATTGCCACATTCTCGATGTCTGTGGGTTTACCGCATGATCAAAAAGGCACGCATATGTCGCGCTTTATACAGATGTTGAACGAAACAGAAACAGAAATTTCGGCCAAAAACTTTCATAAGATGCTGGCCGATATGGTCGAACGTCTTAACGCAGAGTCGGGTTACATCGAATTGCAGTTCCCCTATTTCATTGAAAAGACAGCGCCGGTTTCTGGTGTTAAAAGCCTAATGGATTATCAAGTTAACCTGATCGGTCAAATCGAAAAAGGTCACGTAGCATCAACGCTGGAAGTAACTATTCCAGTCAAGAGCCTGTGCCCTTGCTCAAAGAAAATTTCAGAATATGGCGCACATAATCAACGCTCGCATTTGACCGTAGGCATTAACTGCTCAAGCAAACTTTGGTTAAACGAGTTAATCAAAAGCGTCGAAGCCCAGGCCAGCGCTGAATTATTCGCTATTTTAAAGCGCCCAGACGAAAAATTTATTACTGAGCGCGCATACAATAACCCCAAGTTCGTTGAAGATGTGGTGCGCGACGTTGCCAATGAGTTTGACAACAACGACCGAATTTCTCGCTATTACGTTCATGCGGAAAACTTTGAGTCGATCCATAACCACAGTGCCTTCGCGGTTATCGAACACGATAAAACTATGTAGCTAGAGGGTAGCCAAAAGATCAGCGGCAGAAATATCAGCCACTTACAATCCAACGCGATATAAAAGCCGTAGAGAAATCTGCGGCTTTTATATTCTACGGCGCTAAGCCTGCGGTTAACTCTAATTCAATCAAATCTGATTAAATTTAAGTTGTCTCCAAAGCCTATTCATGGCTTTTTCAAAACCCAAAGCCTATTTATGGCTTTTTCAAAACCATAGTCTGACCCGTGCGATTCATATGCAAGCGGCTTAAAAATGTCATGCCCAATAATGGAATCTCTGGAAAGCCCCCTTCGATAACGCCCACCCTTATATCCTTAAGCTCTAATCCGCCTACGCTTATTGAATCAATGTTCAAAGTGTACATTGGCGCTACGCCAGAGGCGGTAGAAGCAAACCCTGATTCACCACTGAGATAATCTATGCCTAAACGCGTCGCTTGGCGGCTATTAAACACCACTAAATTTGCGCCTGTATCAACCAGAAACCGTATTGATCGACCGTTAACTAGCCCACCCGATTCAAAAAAACCAACCTCGTTTTCGTATAACACTATTGAGGTTGCCGACCGTTTTGAGGAAACGCCTAATGACCCACCAATCACAGCGGTACCATTAAGGCGCAGTGTTTTACGCTTACCACCTATTTCTATTACCGCTTCGCTAGTATTCGAGCTGATGACTTTCACACCTTTATAAGTCGATCCGGCGCGAATGATTTTGGCCTTCTTACCATCGACAGAAAGCATTGCGCGATCATTAAACAGCGCGATAGCAACGACTGTCTTCGCCTCGACTGCTTTAGAAACAACTTTTTTAGCCTCGGCATCTTTAGCCTCGACTATTCTAAGCTCGAATAGAGAAACCGCAGTTAAGCTAATTAATACTATAAATCCAATCCAACGCAAACTCTGTCACCTAATCCTAGTTATGCAGCCGCAGGCAAACTTAAGCGGCTTGCCTATTTAAATGTATTCATACAACATTACCTCAGCAGTGCACTTTCGCGCAACAGCAATCAGCTAACTTAAATGCGTCACATTATCTCTTCAAGACGATCAATCGCCTCGGTAAGCGTTTCTACCGGATACACCTTAATATTGGCTGAAAGATTCTTTGGTACATTGCCCTTAGGGCAAATACAATGCGCGAAGCCTTGCTGAGCGGCTTGTTTAATACGCTCCAAGCCACTGGGAACACTTCTTATATCACCAGAGAGCCCTAACTCGCCAAACGCTACCCAATTATGCGGTATCGCTCGGTCCTTAAATGACGACACCATAGCCAACACCACCGGTAGATCGGTACTTGGATCGGTTGATCGTAACCCGCCAACCAAATTAACATAGAGCTCTTGGTCATACATAGCGAGGTCGGCGTGTCTGACTAATACCGCTACCAACATATTCAAGCGGTTTTGGTCGATACCAACCGCCAGCCGTCTAGGGTTACCTTGATGTGAATCGATCACCAAGGCTTGAATCTCCACCAGTAACGAACGAGAGCCTTCCCAAAGTGACGCCACCATAGATCCAGGTTTAGGGTCTCGGCTACGATCCAAAAAAATCGCTGACGGGTTGGTTACCGATTTAAGGTAGCCATTATCTGGCATCATAGCCAGTAAACCCAATTCACTGGTTGAGCCAAATCTATTTTTTGCCGCTCTAATTTCGCGAAAGCGCGAGCCCGCGATTACTTCAATCATCAGCATTACGTCGCCGATATGTTCAACCACCCTAGGGCCAGCAACAGAACCGTCTTTGGTGGTATGACAAATAATAATCATCGCAACGTCGTTTTGCTTAGCATGCTGAGTAAGCACCTGCATGCACTCCCTAAGCTGCCCCACCCCTCCAGGCGCACCTTGCACATCTGGGTGGAACATGGCTTGCAGCGAATCAATCACAACGAACTTAGCTTTGATTTGAGTAATCATCGACAGTATCGCTAGCACGTCGGTCTCAATCGCCACGTTAAGATGCTCCGTTTGCAATTTAAGCCTTATTGCTCGCCGACTAATCTGGTTGGCTGACTCTTCCGCTGACACCAAAAAACAATTTAACTTATCACTAACTTCACACAACACTTGAGTGGTTAGTGTAGATTTACCAGCACCAGGCGTACCGGCTAAAAGAATCACGCTTCCGGGAACAATCCCACCGCCCAAAACTCGGTCAAACTCAACGTTGTTACTTGTAAAACGCGGAGAATCCTCGGGCTTTATATCGCTTAGCTTGCTGATCGATTCTTTAGAGCCTGAATATCCTCTCGCCATGGCCGAAGCGGCACCAGCCCGACTGGCCGATTCTTTAAATTCTTTGATCGTGTTCCAAGCGCCGCACTCGCATTGCCCTGCCCACTTAGAGTGGTTAGTTCCACACTCTGAACAAATAAAATGAACTGTCGCTTTTTTTGCCATAATCTCAACTTACCTTAGATAACTAACCGCTCGACTCGCGGCGTAATGCCACAAATCAACTCATAGGCAATGGTGCCTGACATTTCAGCAATAACTTCGACCGGATTATCAGCGCCCCAGAGAATCACATCATCGCCCACCTCGGCCCGTACTTCGCCCAAGTCAACGGTGATCAAGTCCATCGACACCCGACCAATTAGAGGCACGTACAAGCCATTGACCAGCACCGGTGTTCCACTTGGCGCATGCCTAGGGTAGCCGTCGGCGTAGCCACATGAGATTACTCCTATTCGAGAGTCGGCATCCAGCACGTATCGGCTGCCATAGCCAATGGGGCTGCCTACGGGTAAGCGCTTAACCGAAATCAATTTACTTTTGAGCGTCATAGCTGGGCGCAAATCTAGCGACTGCGCCGAGCCGCCTAATTGCGGTGACACCCCATACAAAATTAATCCGGGGCGCACCATGCTGTTGGCTTGCTGGCGAAACGCCACCGTACCTGCCGAATTCATTATGCTCAACTGGCTAAAATTATACGGCTCCGCGAACTTCAAAAAACTCTTAATTTGCCGTTGATTGTTAGGATGATCCGGATCATCGGCATTGGCTAAATGGGTCATAGCGCTAACAGAGTTAACGCCAGCTTGAGACAATAGGCGAGCAGCCATCAGATGAGCATCATCGATGCATAAGCCTAAGCGCCCCATTCCAGTATCAATCTTTAACCATAGGTCGAGCTCGGCCGTTTCGCTCAGCTCTGCAATGATAGCAAGCTGAGCTAAATCGTAGATAACCGGGCGCACTTTTTGCGCTGACATAATATTTAAATCATCAACATCAAAAGTCGCCGACAGCATGGTGATCGGCTTATCAAAACCTTGGCTGCGCAAACGCGCCACATCATCCAAGCTACTTACCGCAAATTCATCCGCATTTGCCAATGCCTTGGCCGCTACTTCCATGCCATGACCATAGCCATCAGCCTTAATCACCGCCATCACTTTGGCCGAAGGCACAAGCTCTGTTACCCGTTTTAGGTTGTGTTCGATCGCAGCGCTATCTATTACGACGTACGCAGCTCGGCTATTACTCGGTTGATAACTCACTGACAGCTCTAATTTTAAATATTATTCGTCATCATCAAAACGTGGGCCGGCATAATTTTCAAAACGAGTGAACTCACCTAACCACGCAAGTCTGACCGTGCCGATTGGGCCATTACGTTGCTTGCTGATAATTATTTCGGCAATACCTTTTTGATCGGTATCCGGCTCGTAGACTTCATGCCGATAGATAAACATGATGATGTCGGCGTCTTGCTCAATCGCACCAGACTCACGAAGATCAGACATCACCGGTCGCTTATTTGGCCGTTGCTCCAAACTTCGGTTAAGCTGTGATAGTACAATAACAGGGCACTCTAACTCTTTCGCTAAGCCTTTTAAGGCGCGAGTAATATTCGATATTTCAGTAGTTCGGTTATCATTACCCGCGGCACCATCGTTGCCGCGCATCAACTGTAGATAATCGAGCATGATCAAACCCATGCCCTCTGGATGCTCGGCGGCTAGTCGTCGTGCACGTGTACGCACTTCTAATGGTGATAAGTTCGGTGTGTCGTCGATGTAAATACTCTTGTCTTGCAGAATACCAACGGCTGAGGTTAACTTCGGCCAATCATCACTTTGCAGTTGGCCTGTTCTTATCCGGGTTGAGTTTACCCGACTCAATGACGAGAGCATCCTCGCGGCTAATGCGGTTCCAGGCATCTCCATACTAAATACGGCAACCGGCTTATTTTCTTTAATCGCCGCATTCTCAACTAAATTCATGGCAAACGATGTTTTACCCATCGATGGCCGTCCAGCAACAATTACTAGGTCACCCGGTTGCAAGCCACTGGTTTGTTTATCAAGATCAGTAAAGCCCGTTGCGGTGCCGGTGACATCGACCTTGCTATTGAACATCTCTTCGATTTTATCGACCGCTTCGGCCAACAAACCATCAATCTTACGAAAACCTGCCTTCGCCTGATTGTTATTCTTAGCAATTTCAAAAATAACCGACTCAGCAAAGTCCAACACCTCCTCAGGGGTTCTACCTTCAGGCTGATACGACTTTTGAATAATATCGTTAGCGCTCTCGATTAAACGACGCAGAATCGCCCGATCACGCACGATCTTGGCATACGATTTAACATTGCCGGCATTGGGAGTGTTTTTAGCTAGGGAGCCGAGATAGGCAAGGCCACCAATTTTATCCAGTTCACCTTTATGAGTCAGTGACTCCGAGACCGTTACTACGTCAGCGGCTTCACCTTTTTCATCTAAACGAACGATTTCGTTATAGATTAGTTGGTGATCATTACGGTAGAAATCTCGCGCCTCTAACTCGGAACTTATATCGTCAATAAAACGATTATCTAACATCATTGAACCAAGGATAGACTGCTCAGCTTCAATCGCCTGTGGAGGTAACCTCAGTAGATCTTCTTCGGATGTAGAGTGCTCGGCCATTGATGTTCTTTAAGGTGTTTTATGCAGTCGGCAACTTTATCATATTCCGAGTTTGAAGGGAGATACAGAACAGTAACTTAGTTGAGAATTTTGAGATTATTTGTTTAGATAATGGACGTTGAGATCCTTCGGCTCGTTCGTAACGAAGTTATCAGGATGACATTTTTCGTAGCGTCTCACTCCAACGGTAGCTCCGTCATCTTGAGCGCAGCCGAAGGACCTCATCTTCTCAAAAACCAAAACCCATAAAAAAAGCGAGGCCAAGGCCTCGCTTTCTTAAACTGCCCGAAGAAATTGCTTATTCAGCAACAACTTTAACATTAATGCTAAAGCTCACTTCGGTGTGTACTGTTACCGCTACTTCGTAATGGCCAATCGCTTTGATTGGGCCTTCAGGAAGTTGGATTTCAGAACGACTCAATTCTAGGCCTTTAGCGCTGAATGCTTCGGAGATTTCCACCAAACCAACAGAACCAAATAGCTTGCCTTCGTCACTAGCTCGGCTAGCAATTTCAACAGACTGACCAGTCAACTCTTTAGCACGAGCCTTAGCGGCTTGAAGTTTGTCAGACGATGCTTTCTCAAGCCCCGCACGACGCTCTTCAAAAGTCGCTTTGTTAGCTTCAGTAGCAACCGTAGCCAAACCTTGAGGCACAAGGTAATTACGTGCATATCCAGCCCTAACGTTGACCAAATCGCCGAGGCCTCCTAGGTTGACGACTTTTTCCAATAGGATTATTTGCATGATGATCTCCTATTTATGTCCGTCAGTGTATGGAAGCAAAGAAAGGTAACGAGCATTCTTAATCGCAGAAGCAAGCTGACGTTGAAAACGTGCAGCAGTACCCGTGTTACGACTTGGAATGATCTTACCAGACTCAGACACGAACGATTTCAAAGTCGCTAGATCTTTGTAATCGATATGAGTTGCGCCTTCTGCCGTAAAACGACAAAAGCGACGACGCATTTGACGAAAACCGCCGCGTCTCTTTTTAGGTGCATTGCGTTTCATTATTTAGCCTCCTCAGTTGATGTTTCTTGCGCAGCCACTTCTTGCGCAACTACTTCTGCTGGAGCTTCAGCTTCTTCAACTGCGGCTTCTTCAACTGGAGCTTCAGCTGCTTTTTCTTCGGCCGCTTTCTCTTCAGCTGCTTTAGCTTCAGCCGCAACTCTAACAGCTTTTGCTGCGGCCGCTTTTGCTTCAGACTCAGCTTCTGCAGCACGGGCCGCATCACGCTCTTCGTCACGAACGCGCTCAGCTACAACTTCTTTCATCATGATTGATGGTTCAGTCTCTGCTTTCTTCATCTTCAACACAAGGTTACGGATGATCGCATCGTTGAAACGGAATAGGTTCTCAATTTCGTCCAATGTTTCTTGGCTTACTTCAACATTCATCATGATGTAGTGAGCTTTGTGGATTTTATTGATTGGGTAAGCTAACTGGCGGCGACCCCAGTCTTCGTAGCGATGAACGGTTCCTCCGCCCTGCTCGATAACGCCTTTATAGCGATCGGCCATTGCAGTAACCTGCTCGCTTTGATCTGGATGTACCAGATAAGTAATTTCGTAATGTCTCATTTAGAGCTCCTCACGGTTAAAAAGTTTCCAATCTAATCAAGCACATCCGACCCAATCAAAAAATGAGCCTTCAGCTTTTAAGTTGAATCTTTCCTCAACTTAAACTTAAATGAAAGTGAAACAAGGAGTTTGGTTATGAGGAACTAACGCAAAATGACGTTAAAACCCTTATATAACCTTGGTTTACGCCCAAAAACACCAAAGTGTCAGTGGAGCGAAGCGCGATTCTATAGCAAAGCCGGTGAAAACTAAAGAGTAAGATCTTTAAAAACAACGTAAAATAGGGCTTCTATCACCATTCAATAGATCGTATTTACGCCAAACTAGATGAAATACCAACTCGCTGATCATGTATCGTTTACCGAAGTCGACGACGAAGCCGTTCTATTAGACTTAAATTCTGGCGCCTATTACGGCCTCAACCATGTCGGTGCAATGTTAATGAGCTACTTACAAGACCAGAAAACCCCAGAATTCGCCAGCACCGCAATTGCCAAACAATATCTAACTCCTCATATAACGGTTGCCCGAGACATCGAGCTTTTGGTGCAACAATTATTGGAGCAAAAGCTGATCGTCGAGCGTTAGAGTAGGCATGGCTACCTAACTCTATGTCGCTTAACCTCAATGCCGCAGCTGAAGAAAGAGACCTCAAGGCCTTAGCTGGCCTATTGCTTACTGGCGACCAAGCTGAACTAAAAATCAGCGTTAAGAGCCTTTTAGCCAAACTCGAATATCACGGCATAACCCTACTTGCGGCCGAACAACAAACCTTACCGTCTGAACTCAAGAGTCACCTCGCTCAGCTTAAAGCAATGATGGTAGCGAACGACAAACTAAAGCAAATTGAATTGGCCTCATTGTTTGATACTTTTAGCGATCAAGGCTTAAACGCGGTTTTATTTAAGGGAAGCGCCCTCGCCTACAGTCTATACCCCAAACCCTGGTTGCGGCCCCGTAGCGACAGCGATGTGTTAATAGCCGCAAAAGATAAAATAAACGCCGACGCTATTTTACGGCAACTTGGTTACCAAAAACTGTTCGCCATCCAAGGTAAGTATGTCGCTTATCAAAGCACCTATGGCAAAGCGCTCGCTGGTGACAGTTTCATTAATATTGACTTACATTGGCAGATTAATAATCGACAAATGTTTTCGCAGACATTTACCGTTAAAGAGCTCAACTCTAACGGCGCACGGCTAACACAGTTCGCCGATACGCCATTGCGCTCATCGGTCGGCATCCCCGGCTATGTTGACAGTGTTTTGATCGCCAGCGTTCACCGCTTAGGGCATCATCACACCGAAGAGCGGCTTGCTTGGCTATACGACATTCACCTTCTCGTCGGCCGCTTCACCGATCAGGATTGGCTAGAACTGGCCCGCCGAGCAAAGAGTAAGCAGATATGCGCTATCACTCTTGACGCTCTGAAGACCGCTCAACACTACTTATCAACCGAGCTCGATGATGAAGCCATGTCGCAACTTGAAACCTCAGCCTCACGGTTTGAGGCCAGCGCGATATTCTTAAATCGACAGCTATCAGAGTGGCACTACTTTTGGGCCGATTTAAAATCGATGTCTGATTTAAAATCAAAATTTGGCTTTTTACGCGAAAGTATTGTCCCGTCGCCCGACTACGTGCGCCAACAAATGAATACTCGCTGGGCCAGCATCGCTTATATAAAACGGTTCATACGAGGCTTAAAAAGAGTTTTTTAATGTCTATTGACTGAGCTTGAAAACTCAGGCCTAAGTCGTTGAGCTTAGATAGTCGATGATTGACTGACGTAAATGATCGAGCTTATGCAGATCTCTGGGGTAGCTAACTTCGATCACCGGCACCAAGGTTGACACCTTCTTGGCAAAGCGGGCATGTTCACGCAGCGTCTTGCTATCAAATAATTTAGCCGCCACGGTATGCCTTACTACCTGCAGCATCGCTTGCACTCTAGGCAACACCGAAAAGCTAATGCTACTGCCCGGCACGGGGTTGATGCGTAGTAAATAGTCTAATTTTTTTCGGCCGACGTCGGGACTATTGCCACTATCATTGTCGCTATGTTCAACCCTATTATCCGATAGCTTTAGCTGGGGAAAATCGGCTAACACCTCGATTGTCGAGCCCGAATCGTCTATTCGCAATGGCATTATATCATCGCTTACTTGGCGCCATTGGTCATCCACATGCTGTGACAGCGTTGATTTCCCAGCACCTGACTCAGCGATAATTCCGATTCGACCTGCCACCGTATCAACCGCACCAGCATGCAGACAATAAGTGTCATCTAAAGTAAGCAACAACACCAAGGCGGGGCCAGTGATCAGCTCTAAATTCAGGCCGACACCAAGCGGCTCCGCGTTCAGCACGTGTATATGAGGCTCGCTGAAATTGATCTGGCACACCGGCAATCCGTCTATATCGAGCTGGCCGCGTATATTCGAACGCCAATACCGAACCTCTCGAAACTTGCGATCAAAGTACGCCTCGCCACGGTAACGAAGAGTAGAATTAGTCGCCGTCATGATTGGAGACTCAACAAATTCTTCGGGTAAATCAGTAGTCTGATGAGTGGGAAAATCGCATGAATAAGCCGCTAAGCCATCCATCACCTTTTGACACACTAATTCTTGGTCGGCAACACGATAGTGTGCCGTTTGCGCGTCTGAAGCCAAACCTCGGCCTGTTATTCGAATCACCCCTATTACCTCTAAACCGTTCTACACACTATTGATTCAGAATAAGCTTGAGCTTGGCGCCCACTTACCCAATAATTTCAACCTTGGTCTAAACTAGTCCAAGCCAGTCAAGCACAACCGAACCCAACATTGTCACTGCAACCTCTACCCTAGTCGATACTTTACCATGCCATCAATATTAGAACGCTACCAACGCTTGAGCAAATTACCCGGCGGAAAATTTATTTTCGCAAAACTCGTCGGTCTGTCAGCTCCCTTTTTCAGTAAGATCAAACCAATTTTCGTTGACTTACGACCAGCCTATTGTGAAACGCAAATGCAGGATCGTCGCAGTGTGCGTAACCATATAGGCACAATTAACGCTGGCGCT
>JAESTB010000528.1 GCA_016763815.1 Arenicella sp. | reverse complement strand
TAGCCGGGATGAATGGCGTCCGCATTTGCGATTTCGGCCGCGAACTCTGGGTTAATTGACTTGAATGTAACAGCAACAAGATTGGTTTTATTCCCGCCGCTAACAGTTACTCCACCCTGAATAATTTGCGTCAACCAAGCACGCTTTCTAGCGACTTCCGGCGGCGTCAGTGGCGCCCTTGTTGTTTTTTTTGGCCCGTCGCTAATCAGCGAAACTCCAGTGATCTTCTTTAACTCTTTGGCGAGTGACGTCAAAGCGCTCGGCGGCACCAAAAGCTTGTCAACCGCGTCTCGCTGTACCAAGTCAAGTTCGTCTACTACGCGCTCTGCAACCGAACGACTCTTAAGCAGCTCATACTGAGTTTCATAGAAGCGATACGCGTAGGGGTCGAAAAGCGATTGGCTTGAATTTCGCCCACTGCTTGGCTCGACCGCCATGGTTAATGAAGCTCGGTAAACTGGGGTCTCAGAGATCGCCTTAAATACTCCAGCTAAGCAACCAAGCACCATTAATACGATGATGCTCCAACGATTTTCCTTCGTGGTTTGTAATAAGCCTCCTAAGGTCGCCGATAGTGAGTCACTTAAAGGCGCTGACGCTTGAGAGGCTGACCTTGAAGTCGATACTGTAGGCGCGTTAAACCAATCTTTAACCGACGCTTCGACATCTACCGAAGCGTTTGCGCCAGTTTTTGAGTCACTATCAATGATGTCGTTCAAAACCAACTAGCTCCAACATTGATAATGTCGCCGGGCTTGATAGGCGTATAAAGTTTTACCTTTTTTAAGGTATCAGGTTCTTGATCGGTATCGGTACCCGCGTAGCGGGTGACCGATATTTTATTGCGGGCCCCGCGCAAGGTAAACCCACCAGCGAGAACAATTGCTTTTTCGACTGTCAGTCCACGACGAAATTTATACTCTCCAGGGGACGCGACTTCTCCGTGCAAATAGATATAGGTCGCGTCCGCGTCGTCTTCTTGCACACCGAACTCTTCCTCGATGCTAATCACGTCTCCCGACTGAACTTCCGCCTGACTGTCGATAGACAGCGCCTGCTCTATTACGTCACCCTCTCGTAGAATACTAACACCATTAGGTTTGGCAGAATTTTTTGTGCCACCAGCAAGCGCTATTGCCTTACCAACAGTCAAACCCTCACTAAACGGAAACGAACCCGTTTGTCGAACGGCGCCGCGAATAAAGATCGGCCGATAGCTAAACATGGTCACCGATATGCGCGGGTTTTTTACGTAGCCTTGGGCCAGTAACTCAGAGACACTTTTTTCAACCTGAGACGTTGTTCGACCGGCCACGACTATCGACCCAATTAAAGGAAACGAGACTCGTCCACTTTGCGGCACTCGCACGTTTTGTATGCTTAAATCGCTCTCGCCAAAAACCAGTAATGAAACCGAGTCCCCCGGAGCGATAACGTGCAAACGTTCAGATTGCTTAACATTGGTATCAGTTTTACCAACTATATTTTTAGATTTCGAAATAACGGCCCTTTGATCGGCTCTCATTGAAGGGTCTAAGCTTGAAGATTCTATTCTTGGTGAACCTAAACCTGATGTTTCAACACCGGCACCACCGCCGGTACTAACGACATCGTTAACGGTGGCTTGATCGGTATTCCACTTGCTGCCTTTAACAATGGAAGTATTACTTTCAGCGTCTAAGTCGGAGCCAGAAAATAGCGCTACGCGAAAAGCACTCGGTGCCAGCACCCGTATAAAGCCGTTTTTTCTACCTGATATGACACTCTCGTAGTCACGAATAAGCTGAACCAAGACAGGGGAAGCCGCCGATGGCTCTATTCGCATATTCAAGCGGTTGGCGCTAACTGTTGCTCGACCATTAGCTACCGTCACGTAGTCACTACTAACCCAACCAGGAACGGAGGGCTGGTTAAACTCTATGATCCGCCAGTTGCCAAGGTTCTTAACAACCTTGAATTGCGAGTCAAACCGGACCTCAGCAATTTTTCTATGGCCACTAACGCCGAAAACAGAGCGAGTTCTATTCTGCGATTCGATCTCGGCCAGTAAAGCGTCGACCTCATCTTGGTTTAAAGCATCAGCGGCTTGCGATACGGCAAGATGAGAAGCACTTGTTGCTGCTATCATTGCTATAGCAATAAAGACTCTTGAGATGTGACGACACCAGATAATCAACTGCTCAGCGAACCGTAAACGCGTCGACGAGTGAGGAAATGTAAGTCTCGGAGTAAGCATGGTTATGAAACGTTCCTAATTCAGCAAGCACGATAATTATAAAACTCGAGAAGCTGAATTATAGCTATTTAGGGTACGATTGATCCCTAGTATTGCATAATTTTCACTTCTGAAGACCTCTAAACTATTGAGAGGCCTCGGTTTTTCTAGGGTAATCAAACGAAGACGGTTCTACTCGTCGTTTGCCACGACCTTCAAGTAGTGGCCGCAAATCGGACCGAAGCCGAATACCGAAATAGCGATCGTCATAATCAACACCGTCCAGCGTAGAATTGCGATCAATCTCTCCATAATACACACCTGCCGTTAACCAACTCCTCCAAACGTAATCTAATCCTAGACCCCAATCGACAAAGCGATCGTCACGGCCAATATCGTAGTCGTCATTAACCAGTTTTGCATAGGCGCCAAACACCACTTGCGGGCTAATGGAATGGTTCCAAGCGGCACCAAGAAACTCACTCTCATAATAGCTAGAGCGTTCATCACCTGGTTCTTCTACGAACTTAGAGGCACTGAGCTCGACAACTGAAAAGGGGTTAATCGCGTAATTCAGGTTCAAATAGTAAGTACTTCCATCGTAGCTATCGCGGCGCCCATCATCGAAATCTCGCACACTGCGCCCGACCGACGCTACACCGCTCAACGCATTTGCTGGTTTAAAACGAAGGCCAACTAAGTAGTCAGTTTGGCGGCTATCTAGATTAGGCTGACGAAGGTCATAATCAGTTTCAGTGCGCTGAATACGCCCAAATACCGACGTCTGTGAAGCAAATTGCCAATTCAAATCAAAATGAACTGATTCAGATTGACGATCACGATCACTGGAATCGACACCATTGAATAAATCATCGCTGTCAAATCCAGACTCGCGGTACTCGTAACCTAATACCGCCGTCACGATGCCAATTTTTCGACCAAAAATGAGGTCAGCACCGTAACTCAAAAACTCGATATTCTCAGGGCTAGAATCAATGCCATTAGCCGTAAACTGATTAAACTCTCGCCCACCAGAGATGCCGCGTTGCTGAAATCCATCACCGTAGCTGGCGAACACGTCGAGGTCCCAGCGCCGCGTCAGGTCTAGACCTAACTTTGCGCTAACAATGTTTGATTCTGCGTCTTCTTGTGTAAGATCTTGATGATAGTTATAGGTGCCCGAATAGGCCGCATAAAATTGATGCCGACCAATATTTGTCCTATAGACAAGGCTTGGCATAACAACAATTTTCAAATCATCTTCTTGAAAATCAGGTCGTCGACGAACATTGTCATGATCGGTTATCGTCACGGTAATCGCTGGGTAGAAGTCGTTGAGCAAGTCTAGCGGCTGATTTAAGCCGCTATCTCGAGCAATCGAAGCGTCTTGATATGCTCGATAGGTATTCGATGCAGGCGGTAAACCATTGTCGGCCACCTGCGCAGAGACCGCAGCTGCCATAGCCGCCGCCATGGTTACTCCAAGCAGAATTAACTTACCCTTAATTCTTTTAATATTCATCTTATTACTATGACTCTCCAACAAGCCTAAACTCAATTCAATGCTCAAAAAATCATTAACCACTGGCTTATCGAGGCTTTTCAGTACATGGAGGCGAGGCGCAAATAATGCCCCCACTACCACCAGTTGAACCATTCGGAACAGAGATCCCTATCGCCGCTTGTATCAGCGCTCGCGGCCCTCTTACATAGGGCTTTACTCTGGCGCTGTCGACATAATAAAACACCACAGGAACCTTTGTGACTCCAAGCGCATTCAACGCGGCAATCAAATCTGGGCGATTGAAAATCAACCCCTGCCCAATTAGATTTTCCAACGTTAAGGGCGGGCCCTCACTCGGTAAGACATACGGAAACTCTGCTTCGGTACGAGGGTCATCCCAGGCGGCGTATTGCTGCCCACTGGTGATCATTACTTTGGTGTTCTCTTCGTCGCCTTCAGGTGAACCAAGGATAACAAACAGAAACGATGTATTGGTAACAGTATAACCTTCTGCCTCTTCAAGTAACTTTTGCCACGCTTCTGGCTCAAAATCGTGCTCCTGCGGGATACTAAATATCTCGTAAAACTCGTCTAGGCCAGCATAGATATGATACTCACCTAGTTGCCATTCAGGAGTCGGTGTCAACATCAAACGCTTCTCGCCGTAAGCGGCCTGTATACCCTTGATCGTTTCAGGGTAGCCTATCTCATCAATCCCACGTTCGTTGAGTCTATTAAAAATAAAGACAACCGGTAAC
>JAESTB010000527.1 GCA_016763815.1 Arenicella sp. | reverse complement strand
GATCGTTTCGAGTATAAGTTTAATAGGCCATTAATATTTTCAATTAGGCCCTGAATCAGAACAGTGAGCATTAATTACGGCGTCTAGGTGAAATGCTTTGCTACACTAGCCGTAATATTTTCCATTAATAAAAACACACTCGCCAACCAAAGGATTGGACTCAGGCCTAACGGCCCTCAACACTTGATTAACGTGAAATACCGCAGTTTCTTTACTCCGAATTTAACGTCGTAGATCATAAGTCATTTTTAGTCTTCCTCTGTATATAAGCTCTGGATTGATGCCAGTTTCAATTGATTGTATTACCGGTGACATTTCTTCTCGATCACACAACTATAGACAGTCGAGTGAGTGACCGTCGTTACATTGAAAGATATAAACAGTAAAAGCCCACCCTCTAACGACAGACACTTAATAATCAAGTTTCACTAAGCAAAAAAAAGCCAACTGCGATTCAGCATCAACAGTTGGCATAAAATTCTCGGCTCTTCTCGCTCAACGAATAAACATAGCTACTCGTTGAACTAAAAAGAGGAGAGACCGAGTATGGAGACTTAGAAATTCACTCTCGCTGTAATCGAAATACGTCTTGGTGACTGAAAATAGTCGCCCAACTCGTAATCCAGTCCGTCTGTTTCAGTGATGTCAACTGCGTCATCAAAATTGAAAGCATTGAAGGCCGTCAATTTAAGAAGTAGCCCACCAAAAATTTCCTCGTTTCGATACGCTAACGACAAATCAACATTTTTTGTCGTCGGAAGACTTCCCGCTGAGCCACGAGGAGATGGGTTTCCGTCTAGGTCATAGAAGCCTTCAATGTAAAAACGGCTAATACAAGCATTCCAAGGACTCTCTGGCGCACAGCTATCTACTCCTTGTGGATGCGGAGAGAAGCGGTTCTTCGGGCGGCCTGTCGCAGCACGCACAGCGAAACCAAGAATAAAATTATCCGTAAGGTCGTAGCTACCGTTGAATTTAAGCGAGTGCCTACGATCGTTAGGAAGGTTTCCGTAGGCATTATCTAAGGCATCACCATAGTCGTAATCTGAGGTCCAACCTGGGTCAGCTTGGCCATTAGTTGTCTTAACCAAACCTTCGGTATTGCCGTAGTTTTTTGCCCACGTATACGAAGAATTAAAATAGAACCTATCGGTCAACTGGCCGCCCAAAGTAAAGTCCATAGAAACGTACTTTCGTTCGGCCTTAGGAATTTGATGATCAGCTGTTGTCAGTGTCACCTCGTCAACAATCCCATCTTGATCAAAATCAAACGCTAACTCAATATCTTTCCCAGGATTAGCCAATACATAGAAACTGCTCTGACCAATCGCATCGTTAATACCTAACTCGCGCAACTTATTAACAAGTATAGGACCATAATCAGTATCTTCTACAGAACGTTTTAACTCGTTGAAGGTACCACGCACACCAAACTGCAAACCATTTTCAAGCTCGCGTGAGAAACCCAACGAGATTTGATCGGAGAACATGGCTTCTAAATTTTTAGACGCAATAAGATTTGGATCAATAAACCCTGTTTGTGTGTATATACGGTCGGCGAGTCGATTGCCACGCACCGGCGAACCATCAGCCTGCAATTCTCTAGTACCCGGGGTCGGGTTTGTGTAGTAATCGTAGTACTCGATTGAAGACGACCCTTGGGTAATATTCATTCTCGACGCAACCGGTTGGAAATAACGCCCCAATGTTGCAAAAACCTTAGTACGGCCTTCCCCATTGATATCCCATGTCGCACCTAATCGGGGAGCTAGATTTCCATCCATATCCGCATAGGCTTCGCCGCTACTAACCGTATTTTCAAAATCAGAATATCGCAGACCGAAATTCATGTTTAGCACATCATTAAACTGCCAATTATCTTGAATATAAAATGCGCGTGAACTAACGGTTGAGTCTGAAAAACGATTTCTAACACGGCGGCGAATAAATTCCTCGCCTTGATCGACACCAGCATCGGCTATCGCGCGAGTACCCACAGACCCTTCACCACCGATTCCATAGAGCCAAGCACCGATTGGGTCAGATGTATTATCAGTAACCACATCATCAAAATCGATTGATGATGCGCCGTTCGGGCGGGAGTTCACAAACACATCTGTATCATATTGGTCCCAACCAAAAGAAACTTCGTGATCCCCAAGGCTCCATTTGAAGTCTAAGCGAATTTGCTCTCGCGAAAATTCAGTCGGAATAATGTTAGTGTCGCTGTGCGTACTAAAGATAGAACAGTTACCACCAACTACTCGACAATCATCGACCCTAACCAAATCGTTGGCTGGTTTTGGAATTGACTCTTCTTCCGTTTGCCCATAGACAAAATCCACAGAAAAGTTGTCACTTAAATCACCGTGATAATTAAGCCCAAAAAACGTTCCGCCATCTTCCTCGAAAGAGTTACCGGTAAATTCCGCAACACTATCAGCGTCAACATTGTAGTTGAAATTTTGTGTTGTTCGCTCACGTTCAGTACTGAATGCGGTGAATCCAACAGAGTGATTATCATTAATGTACCACTCTAAATTGGTAAACCACCGATCAGATTTTCGTTTAGTACTGGCAAAAGTGGCGTTATTTGCGCTTGCGTATTCTTCTTCCTGAGGATTTAAAAGTAGATAGAAGAATGCCTTATTTTTTACAATTGGACCACTTGCCCAAACATTGTATTCTTCGAATGAACGTGAGTCTCGACGGTGATTTCGGTGAAATACACTCGGATCAGAGTTGCGCCGAACTGTAGGAGATTTTGATCTCAAAGAACTAGGCTCAATTTTATATTCAATACCGTAATTGAAATCATTACTTCCACTCTTCGAGACCGCATTAACGATTCCACCTAAGGCACCACCAAAATCGGCCGTCAGCCCACCAGTCTGCACATTAGTTTGTCGAATCACTTCCCAAGGTAAACGCAATGTACCCAAGCCAGATTCAATCTGAGTGATATTGACTCCATTTAGATAGAACGCATTTTCCGCAGAAGACCCTCCTCCAATAGCATTGGCGTTATTGAACACCCCGTCACCGCTTACTCCTCCATCATCAGCGCCATTGTCTACGGTTCCAGCAGTCATCAAAATCATAGACTCAAAACCGTTTTCAACCGGCATAACATCCATCAGTGAATCATCAAATATCATGCCAGCAGTCGTCTCAGCCATATTCAAACCTTGGATTGTGGTTCCAAGGACAACGAGTTCTTCGATGCTTTTAGACGATGATGACTGCAACACGTTTGCGATTACTACGGGAAAACCAACGTTTACTGACAACTCGCTTTCAACCGAGCGGTAATCATCACCCCCAACGCTAAGAGAGTAGTTTCCAACAGGCAAGTTGCGAAAGCTATACTCACCATTCTGATTAGTTACTGTTGATCTTTTCACACCCTTTTTAGTGTGTATTACCGTTACTGTGGCGCCAGAAATTACTGACTCAGACGCGTCTTTTACCTGCCCAAGCACTTCACCACCAGTATCGGCCGCTAGTGCGCTAGAGCCCATTCCGATGAAATACACTGCGGACAACAATGCAACAATTTGTCTCTTCATTTGTTCCTCCAACTAATTCATTTAGTTTTATGTCTAACCCTTGTTTCGGGTTCTCTATATATACTTTTGGATCACGAGTTCACATTTTTTGAGAATTCGTTTCTTTAAGCACTAATAAAAGAAGAGAGACTAATCTAATCGGAGCACTTGCCACCCTTCCCTATGTAAGCCTATCGAAGAGGGAATACATCGTCTTTGCGTAAACAAGACAATTGAATGCAAATTTTGCACAATAGAAAATGGGTAGGTTAAGAGCTGAAACAGAGGTATCCATACTGAGTTACCGCTAGAAAATTAGCCTTGAGATAAGCGCTACAAAAAACATAATTTCACACGATATACACTCAACAGCACGCTCCCTGCGATGGCTGGAAAATAGCGCAACTTATTGGAATGTTATTTTTCTGATCTATTTTTTTGCGAGCCTAACAGCCGTCCGATAATTTGCGGGGGACATGCCGGATGTTTTGTGGAACTGTCGTGTGAATGTACTTTGGTCAGAATACCCTACATTAAGAGCGATCGAGGCAATTGAAAGGTCAGTGGAAACAAGCTGACGTTCGGCCGATTCAATCCTAGACTTTAAAATCCATTGCCCTGCTGTTAGTCCAAATAATCGCTGAATACAACGGTCAAACTGAAATGGTGACATTGATGCTGAGGCTGCAATTTGACTAACCTTCAAATTCTCAGACAGATTCGTCTCGGTGAATTCTATCGCGAGAACCAAGCGTTCATATTCTTTGGATGACAAGTTTGGAGTCTTAAGATCTTGGGATATCCCAACCAACCCCACCACTTCTTCCTCAGGACCTAGAAGCGGTAGTTTGGTTGTGACGCACCAACCGGGCTCTCCAGAACGGTACGCATGTAACTCCAGTTGATTTTGAAGTGGTAAACCTGTTTCAATTACCGTTCTATCTTGAATTTCATAAGGCTCACCAAATGTGGCGCCAACAAGATCAGATGGTCGTTTTCCGATCAGTTCGGATTTTTCTTGACACCCACAACGCTCGACTAAGGTCGTATTAATAGTTTGATACTGCCCTTTTGTATCCTTAATAAAATAAACAATATCCGACAAACAGTCGAACAATTGCTCACCTGTAAATGGCTCACCTAGTAACCCTAAAATATTGCTCACATTAAATCTCCGATGATGGTTCAATATCATCACATGTCTATTTCTTTGTCAAGATCGCGACCCGACACTGACAAATCAACTTAATAATATAAGCGTAAACTAAGCTGATTTTATTATGCAGTTACCCTACTCCATTTAGTGCTTCTGAGAAATCGATGATGGCTTGCCGTTTCAAAATGGCAAGCAAGATTAACTCAGCCACCATGGGCTGAAAGCCCATAAATTGGGGTGTCGAACTGAAAATCCACTTATCTCAGTATTTTATAGCCTGTATCGCTATTTAGGCGGATCACGATCAAGCTCTAAATATTCTTGCACCATTTCATCGCTTATATTCCCTGTTGACCAAACGCCAAAACCGATAGCTCGGAAAACTCATATTGCAACCTCCGAGAGCCTCGACCTTGCAACTTTTTCAAAAAATTGCTCAATGACAACGTAGGAGGGTACTCAACATTCATGAACATGACCTTTGCTCATGACACCTTTTAAAGTTCGAACATCCTCAGGATTACAAATCGGTATCAATAGCGATCGACACATCAAATCATTGCATCACCGATATTAGTTAGAAACGTGAGACCATATGTCGAATTAACTCTGAAATTGACAGTGAAAATAGACGCTCATGATGCCGCAATAACAGTGATTTCAACTAACACGCTGGGCCTTGCCATATGCGCTTCAACACATGTGCGAACAGGGGCACTTTCTTCAGGCACCCATGAGTCCCAGACCTCATTCATCGATGCAAAATCATTGTCAATATCACGTAAATAGAGTACCGCAGACAAAATATTTTCACGTGTGCTCCCCGTCTCTTTCAATAATAAGTCAATTTTATTTAGGGTTGTTGTAGTCTGCTCTCGAATGTCAGCGGTTACATCTTCAGCTACTTGCCCTGATAGGTATACAGTTTGCTTGTGTATAACCGTTGCGCTCATTCGAGTGCTCACTCTTGATCTTGAAATGTTCATAACTATTCTTAGGATTTAGAGTTTGCGTATTTTACAATGATTTCTTGTATAGCTTTAGCCGAGCCTGCCGCTAAAGTCCAGCCCAACATGCCATGGCCTGAGTTGACAAATATGTTCGGGATTTTGGTTTGACATATGATCGGCTTACTACTCGGTGTCATCGGACGCATACCCGACCACTCTTGTGGCTCAACAGAATAGTCTCCTGCGTCGGGAAACCTATGTTGAGTTATTTTTTTAAGCAGTTTTAAGCGTTTTTTCGGAGGAACTAAAGCAATTCTTCCCACATCGGCCATGCCCGCTACTCGAAGCTTGGTACCTAGGTGGCATAATACAATTTTTTTTGCCGTATCCGTCAAGCTTATATTCGGCGTAAAAGCCGTTTCTGGATACGTCACGCTATATCCAGCCACAGGCACTATAGGCGTACTTTTTATGCCTATTTTTCTAAGTAGCTGAGTGGATTCATAGCCTGCACAAATTACAATATGATCGGCCTCTATTTCGCCTGAATTAGTTAAAACTGAACAGCAAGCTCCGCCCTCAATTCTTATATCGAGCACTTGCGTATTCAGTCTAAGACTACCCTTCCCCAGACTTAGCGACTTGTCTATAGCGGCTTCGGTAAGTGCCACAACATCACCTACTTCATCATTTGGAGAATATACCGCGCCAACTAATTTGGCATTCATTCTCTCTAACGCTGGGTCGATCTCTAAGACCTGATCTGCGTCTAAGACAGACTGGTTGGCACCGAATTGGTTCTTCAACTCAACTCGCCGCTTAGCGTTATCTAACGCCTTAGCACTTTCATAGAGATGCAACTTTTGCGCTTTATTATGTTGAAATTGAAAACTGTATTTTTCGATCCACTCATCCATTTGCACATGAGAGCGCGACGCTAACGCCAATACTTCCAGCGTATTTGAGTCAGCTCTATCAGCGCTGCAGTTTGCTAGGAACTGGATTCCCCAATTCAAAAATTCAACGCTGAAGTTGGCACTAAATCTAAATGATTCATCTAAACCCAGTAACAATTTTGGAATGCTCCTCAAGGTTTCAGGGGACGCAAGAGCGTCGGTGTAACTATAACTAAGCTGACCGCCGTTCAGACCTGATGCGCCTTCATTGAGCGCACCAGCTCTGTCAATAATAGTAACTTTAAAACCTTGCTCGGACAAAGATAGCGCTGTCGCCGCACCAATCACTCCCGCTCCCACAACCAAAACATGACTACTCATTAAATTTACTCTATTGTCAAAATTGGTCCGCAGTAAGTTTAAATTTCTACTGCAGAATATTGAGGTCTACACCCAATGTAGCCGCGCCAGGGCGGCGCGGGTCAGACGAACCGTACATATAGCCATCGCGTAACATAATTGATTGAGTGCTGCCCATGGTTTGCTGTTGCTCAACAGTATGCCCGCGCATCTCCAATAGTTTAATAGCATCTACCGAAATGCCTTTCTCAACACCCAAATTTGGCGTACGCCATTGCTGGTGAATACGCGGTGCATGTGTCGCTTGTGCAATATTCATATTGTACTGAACGGTGTTTACAATAACTTGAGCCACAATATTGGGAATACGGCCGCCACCGGGCGACCCTGTCACTAGAAAAACATCACCCTGTGGGTTAAACACAATAGTCGGCGACATCGTTGAGGCCATTCGTTTGCCCGCCTGCATCACATTGGCATGATCGGTCACTCGGTGAGAGAAGTTGCGCAACTGGTTATCCAGCAAAATACCTGTACCCGGAATAACTAAGCCAGAACCAAACGAATAGCCCAATGTATAGGTCGTAGATACCGCATTACCATACCGATCGGCCACTGAAAAATGAGTTGTGTCGGCGCTTTCATACGGGCTCACGTCCATCGGGCTCACGTTGACAACGTCGGTCGACTTATTAAGGTCGATGTCATTGGCAATCACCTTCGCAACTCGTTTGCTAATCATCGCTTCTGTG
>JAESTB010000526.1 GCA_016763815.1 Arenicella sp. | reverse complement strand
TGGTGAGTTGGATTTGATGGTGCGGATTCGAAAAAACCTGATCTCGCTTACCAACGATGAAAAGAACGCGCTACTCGAAGCCATCGGCAAACTGCATAATATAGACAATGACTATGTACCCATTGTTCAGCTTCACAATTGGACCAAATGGGGTCTCGGTGGAGCACCGAGTTCCTATCCAGACCAAGGCCATCAGTTCCCTGGGTTTTTACCTTGGCATCGTATCGTCCTATTGGAAATTGAACGCCGTTTGCAAGAGATTGATCCTCATGTAAGCCTTGCCTATTGGGTTCAATCGGAAGATCTTGACAACGGTGGCAAAGAGACCATTTTCACTCCCGAATTTCTGGGCGTGACCCCTAATGGCGGCTGCCAAACATTCGGCGACGTGAAATTTGGCACTGACAACCCTTTATTTGGCTGGAAGATGGAACCCAGTAGCTGGTGGTCAACCCCTGACAACCCAGCGCCAGCTCAACGAACCGAACCGGTTAAGCGCTATCTTACAAGCTGTTCGCAGCCGGACTTTGACCGCTCATCTGAATTGCTTAAAAGAGGCAACTACACCGATTTTTCCAACGGCGGGGGAGTGGAAGGTAATCCACATAATATAGGTCACAATTCAATCGGTGGCTGGATGCTGTCTGCCACCTCACCCAGAGACCCTGTATTCCAATTGTTCCATAGCTATCACGATATGATTTGGGCAAAATGGCAGTGGCAGTATGGTCGTTTTTATAAGGGTAGCGACATTTCTGACGCTAAGGTGTTCAGCCCTAACAATAAGTTTGACCCTAACAATAACCAAGGTATTCCCAAAGGCCACCATTTGTTGGATGAAATGTGGCCCTGGAATGGTGAGCAAGGTAGCGTCAGCCCACCGTGCAATTTTGCAAACCAATGCCTAGAACGCCACCCCCCAAAGAAAGAAGCTGAGTTTCAAGCATCTGTGCTGCCAGATACTTGGCCTGGAATTAATACCACCGGGACTCCGACCCCAAAAGACGCCATCGCTTACCAAGGTATGGAGGATGGCGTGCTGGATATGGGCTTTGCCTATGACGATGTTCCATACGGTGTTGATCCAAAACTTACCAGCGCCGCGAGAATAGCCACAGCATCAGCTGTTACTATGAGCAAGGAGGTAATGTTGAAGGAGGCTCGAAGTTCGATGAAAGATAAAAACAAAACCGATAGCGAACGTACGCAGGCGCTGGATCACACTCGCGAAGCAGATAGAAATCTCGCCTTGGATCACGCCGTCAAGTTATTGTCTGATAGCCAGGATGGCAGTGAGCAAGTCGACTCGCACGCTATTAGTACCCTGCGTTTGCTGGCAATGACCACCGAAGGGCAGCAGCGTATGGGCGACATTAAAGATGCGGTTCGTTCGGTAATGACTGATGAGCGAAGCTCGGTACGAAAAGCCGCTGCTCACTTCCTCGGTTCGATGCACGACCCCGAAGCCGTCGCAATTTTAAAGGAAGATCTCGCAAAATCGGGAGATTCTCTGTTTACCAAAGAGGAAGTATTACTACTGCTCTCAATGAGTGGTGACGAACATGCGGAAGACATGCGTCCATTTTTAGAAGCCGATGATCCGCAACACCGAGCTGCAGCGGTCAGCGCACTTGCGACTGATCCACACAGTCAAAAAGCGCTGCTTCGCATTATGAGCAATAAAAAGGAAGCCACTGAGGTACGCACGGCAGCCGTCGAAGTGCTGATGTCAAGTGACGACCCAGAGTTTCTCGATGCAGTCTGGGCAATTGTGAATGATGCAGATGCTGACTTGGCACTACATAAACATGCTATAGCTGGAATTGGCTTTTTTGTTCGCACCAATAGAGCCAGCCTAAGCGAACAAGAAATCGTTAAGACCAACGATAAATTAGCCGCGCTGTCCTCTGGTAAACAAGCGGCATTAGGCAAGACTCATAAACGCGCAGTGAAAAATATTCGGCATAGTTTGAAACATAAACTGAATTAACGTGAGGTCGTCTAAAGCGAGCGGCATTAGGCTTTGACCCCCTTGAATTATGAGAATGCTAGCTAAGACCGGGCTTAGCTAGCTCTAGGTAATGGGGGCTAGTGTGCCCCGCGCTGCACCTGTACTTTGACATTTTCAGCGGCTAAACGCGCTCTTTCGTGGGTCTTTTGTGTTCGTTTTTTGTCCTTTGCCAACTGCTTTTGTAGTGATTTTAATTCTTTGACAGTCTTCTTTATCTCGGCTTTATTCAGGTGTTCATTCTCTTTTACGCTCTCAATGCTGTGCAAGGCTTGGGCTAATTCATGTTCAGCTATCGCGAATGATCCGTCTATATTGCTAAGTACTTCAATATCAATATGCTTTAATGCTTCTAGCGCGTCTAAATGTTTAACTTGTTGTAAGCCATGTAACGATGCAAGCTCCTTTAGGTCGCCCAAGTTCTGAAGTACATGTGACAGCTCAACGTTATCTTGGTCGCCATCACTTCTAAGTATTGAGATTATTCGATGGCTGCCTCTATGGCTACTGTTATGGCTACCATCGTGTTCAATTTCAACGACTTGTTCTATGTCGATTTGATCGATTAGTGCCTCGTATTTGGCCTCTTCGGCGGGTGTCAACGCGCGCCGCTTGCCGTTTTCTACTATGCTTTTTTCGCCTCCTTCGTCAAGGTAAGTGAGGCCGTCTTGAATCACCTTGATTTTGTGCTTCTGGCCGTTGTCGATGATGACTATTTTTTTAGTGTCTTTACTATCGCTATCTTCAGCCATCGCTAAGGAGTAGACCGATGCAGTGCTGACTAATACCGTGCTGAAAAAGGTAATTAGTAATTTCTTAGGTTTGCTGAAAGTGGTTTTAATATTCATTATTCGTTCCTCTAATTGATTAAACATTTTCCAAGAACAAAGTAAGCTAACCGAGTGTGTGGCGGACACGGTTGATAAGAGTGCATGGCCGTATTTACGCCGGTCATGCGGATCAGAATTTTTTAGTACCAAGTAGTCGCAGTACATTTCTTGGTCGTGTCTAAAGCCTTGTCTTGCTAAGTAGACCAATGGGTTGAACCATAAAACACAGACGAGTACATCCCAAAGTAAGTTGAGCCATAAGTGCCCCTGTCTAATATGTTGCTCTTCGTGTGCGATTATTAGTGCAATTTGTGATGGGGGTAACGACTTGGCGAGGCCCAATGGGAAGTAGATTGTGGGGTATAGAAAGCCGTATACAGCGGGCGAAAAGCCGTCCTTAGTGACAGAGATTACCGGGAACGATGACTGGATTGGCGCGTGTTCATTGTCGCTAATACGGCGCAGTTCTCGCCTTAAATTGCGATGTTGAAGCATCAAACGCATGATCAACAAGGCCGTTAGAACGGCGATGCTCAGCCCAATAACAGACCATGCATCGAACATTTCCCTTGGTTGTATGACGTAGTCGTGAACAACCGACTGTAGCGGCTGAATTTGCGCCGTTACCGCGCTTGAGAGTTCAACTGTTGATAAAATGCTAGTAACAACAACGGCTAACGGGATACTCAGCCACAACAAGTAGTTGTTGTAGGTGCCCGTAAGTCTACGCAGCGCTGCGCGCGCCAGTAAAATAGATATTAGTAGAAGGCTAAGGTCTAGATTGAACTGCCATAGCCACTTCATCGCGTCGCTCATGATTGTTCTTCGCTATCAAGAAGGCGTTTTAGATATTCTAACTCGTCTTTGGAAAGCTGCTTGTTTTGTACGAAGGTTGCTAGTAGTTCCTTAATGTCGCCCTTAAAAACTCTGTTTAGAAAGCCAGAACTCTCCTCGCTTAAAATATCGCCGCGAGCAATGCTTGGCGAATATAAGTAGCGCCGACCATCGCGTGTAAAGGAAACTACCTCTTTTTTTACCAAACGGTTTAAAAATGTTTTAACCGTTTTTTCGTTCCAGCCTTGAGCGTGTA
>JAESTB010000525.1 GCA_016763815.1 Arenicella sp. | reverse complement strand
GGCGGCGTTGTTGGTCAGAACGCCGCTTATATTGCTAAGGGTATGGGTGCTAATGTAACCATTGTAGACCGATCGATTCCTCGCTTGCGTCAGTTAGACGTTGAGTTTGGTGGCCGTGTTAATTGCTTATACTCAACCAAGGAAGCCATCGAACGCCATTGTGCTGATGCCGACTTAGTCATTGGCGCGGTACTATTGCCCGGCGCTAACGCACCTAAATTAGTTACTCGTGAAATCATCAAATCGATGAAGACCGGCTCGGTGATCGTCGACGTAGCGATTGACCAAGGCGGGTGCTTAGAAACCTCTAGGGCAACCACTTTTCAAGACCCCACATTTGTAGTTGACGGTGTGGTTCATTATTGCGTCGCCAATATGCCTGGAGCAGTACCTCAAACCTCGACGTATGCACTGAATAACGCAACGCTGCCATTTGCGCTTAGCCTTGCAAATCAGGGCTGGAAAAAAGCCATGCAGCAAGACCAGCATCTACTTAACGGTTTAAACGTTCATGATGGCAAGTTAACCTATGCCGCTGTTGCTCAAGCACAAGGTTTGGAATTTGTTGATCCGTCCAGTTTGATTTAGCCTTTCAGCTAGGAAAATTTTATCTAGTCCCTCGCGACCGCGAGGGCTTTTTTTTGCAAGTTGAGAGTAAGAGACCTCAGTAACTGAATAACGATATTGAACCGTCACCTTAGATAACTCGAAAAGAGGTCACTTGAGGGGTGTTAATTCCAACTCATGGTCCAAAAAGGCAGGCAAAATACTCCAAAATTGCTTTGTTTTTGAATTGGTTAGCAACACTATGCCTACATTCTTATGCGGTAAAAAGGCGATCTGCGCCCCGTAGCCCTCAACCGAGCCAGAATGATTGACCACTTTGTGACCCGCGTATTGATAGATTCGCCAACCAAGACCATAATGCGCATCACTGACTCGCCCAAAGTGCCGTGTTCGGCGTAGCTCGCCGAGAGTTCTAACTTGTTCAGCATGCAATCGATTCAAACTAGGCCGAGAAAGGACTTGTGGATAATTGCCCATCTGTGCGCTAAGCCATTTAGACATATCGATTATGTTTGCGTTCACTCCTCCTGCGGCAGGCACACGATAATAAGCCGGTTTTACCTTAGCGATTGTCCATTCGCCTCCCACACTGCGCTTGTGCGAACGCGCCCAATTACCATCAGCAATTAGATTGTCTTTACCAAATGAGGCACCACTCATGTCTAACGGGTCGAACACACGACTAACGACTGACGCCGAATAAGTCATATTGTCTGCCTCAGCAATCGCCGACGCCACCATGTTGAAGCCGACATTTTGATAGGCATAACATGAACCAACGTTACAGATTGGCTCTACTCTGTTCATTTCACTCAATATCGTATTTGGAGAGACACCGCTTTCGAGCAGATTGTCATAGGCATAAGGCGGCAACGATAGGCGATGACTGAGAGCGTGATTTAGTGTTGCGGCCTTAGTTTGGGCTTGGTTTTTCAGTTTAAAATCTGGGTTACTGGCAAGCAGAAAATCACTCAGCGACATCTTTTTCTCAGCATCTAGTTGCACCGCAACGGTTGCCGCAAAAGCTTTCGACAAAGAGGCTATACGAAATGTTGTTTGCTCTGTTATTTTGTCAGAAGAACCGACTGCTTGAACACCGTAGGTATTTAGAAATGAAATTTCGCCATCGCGAACCACGGCAACGGCAAGGCCGACTATGGCACTACTCTGTTCAATATCAGCTAGCTTTTGCTCAAATTGATTTTGTCTCGATGCTAATGCTGAAGCCGAGTTTAGTAATACTAAACACGTCAAAGATGAATAAACCAATCGTGCGGTACGCAAAAACATATTCTTCGAAACTCCTGTTTGATCAGCTCTGATCAGTAGCTTAGGGATAAGTAGTAATACAAAAAAAGCCAGTTGCGCGAGCAACTGGCTTCCTAGTATCCAATCGATATTAAACGCTGTGTGACAAACAGTTAGCTCAAATAACGAATAATATCATCCGACTCGTACATCCATTCAACACGGCCGTCAGGCTGCGCTATTGCTAAACAAGGTACTTGAGTTTTACCCCCACCTTGCATAAGCGCCTGAGCATGTTCACGGTCAGAGGTGCTACGTAGATCTAGATCGCGATCTTTACCACGTAGAAACATTAGTACCTTCTGACAGAAAAAACAGTACTTGCTGTAATAGAGCGCGAGTTTAGGTTCCATTATTAAGATGCTTTCTTAGTTGTCGATTGAGTTACGACTTGAATCAACTCAACGTCAAAAATCAATGCTTGATTAGGGCCAATAGTCGCTGGGCCTTGCTCACCGTAAGCGATATCAGCTGGAATAGTAAAACGATATTTCGCGCCTTCTTTCATCAACTGCAAGCCTTCACCAAAACCTGGAATTACGCCCGACACACCGAAGTCAGCCGGCGCACCACGATCGTATGAACTATCAAACTTGGTGCCATCAATCAGCGTTCCAGTGTAATGAACTTTAACAGTGTCGGTTGACGTTGGTTTTGCACCCTTACCTTCGCGCAGAACTTCGTACTGCAGACCACTTTCAGTAGTTTTAACATCTGATTTTTTCGCATTCTTGGCTAAGAAAGCATCGCCGTCGGCTTTGTTTTTGTCTATCACGGCTTGGTATTTAGCCTGCTGCTTCTCTTGATAGCCAACTTGTGCCGCCTGCATGTCTTCAAGACTCATACGAGGCTCATTACCAGCAAAAACATCATCAAAAGCAGCAAACATGGCTTCTTTACTAATGTCGTCTTGCAAGTTCTGACGCTTCATATCGGTCGCGATTTGGGCACCAAAGGTGTAACCGAGCTTGCCAGCATCGGTGGAAAGGTCAAGCTTCGACGTGTCGGCCGCTAGCGCAACACTGTCAGGCGTTGAAACGGTCGCAAAGTAAGCACCGGTTCCGACAACAGCAAAGCCAGCTGCAAGTAAAATACTTTTAGTTAAACTCATATTATTCTCCTTTCTCTAGGTGAGAAATTTAGGGGTAATGTTCAAATCCATATCTATAATTTTATTCGTTCGATGCTGTCTGAGCCTCAAACACCTGCTTTTGTTCTATTTCTAAACCAAATTGCTCAATAGAGTCTTCAAGCGGCATCACCGTTTGAGCCTTGCTTCCAAATCGACGCACGGCAACAGTACCTTCTTCAGCTTCGCGATTACCAATACCTAAGATCGCGGGAATCTTTTGCAAGCTATGCTCACGCACTTTGTAACCGATTTTTTCATTGCGAAGATCTACTTCAGCGCGCATACCTGCATTGCGAAGCGCTAACGAGACCTCTTGAGCATAGTCATTTGCATCAGTAACGATAGTCGCAACCATTACTTGCACAGGAGCTAGCCAAGCGGGCAATGCACCTGCGTGTTGCTCGATCAAAATACCGAGAAACCGCTCGATGGATCCTAAGATTGCCCGATGTACCATCACTGGTACTTGCTTACTACCATCCTCAGCAATATATTCCGCGCCCAGACGACCTGGCATTGAGAAATCCACTTGCACTGTGCCACATTGCCATACTCGACCAATACAGTCTTTCAACGAAAATTCAATTTTCGGACCGTAGAACGCACCTTCACCAGGTTGTAATTCCCAATCTAGCTGGTTTTCGTTTAACGCTTGCTCAAGAGCACGTTCAGCGCGGTCCCAATCTTCGTCACTACCAACACGCTGTTCAGGACGAGTGGAAAGCTTATAAATCACTTCGTCAAAACCGAAATCGGAATAAACATCGTGTAGAAAATCAATAAATTCTTTTACTTCGCTTTGAACTTGTTCTTCGGTACAGAAGATATGCGCATCGTCTTGCACAAAGCTTCTTACCCGCATTATACCGTGAAGTGACCCAGACATTTCATTACGATGACATGAACCAAATTCAGCCAAACGCAAAGGCAGGTCGCGATAACTCTTCAGTCCCTGATTAAATACCTGCACGTGGCACGGGCAATTCATTGGCTTAATCGCATACTCTCGCTCATCACTGCTAAGAGTAAACATGTTTTCAGCAAACTTATCGGCATGACCAGACTTCTCCCATAGCGAGATATCAACAATTTGTGGAGTTTTAATTTCCAGATAACCACGTTGATATTGCTTTTCGGCCATATAGGTTTGTATTGCTTGATAAATCGCCCAACCTTTCGGGTGCCAAAAAACGCTACCCGGCGCCTCGTCTTGCATGTGAAACAAATCTAATGCTTTGCCTAATTTTCGGTGATCACGTTTTTCAGCTTCTTCCAACCGTTTTAGATAGGCTTTCAATTGCTTCTTATCAGGCCAAGCAGTGCCATAAATGCGCTGCAGCTGGGCGTTATTTGAGTCGCCACGCCAGTAGGCACCCGCTAGTTTAGTCAACTTAAAGCCATCTCGCAAAACACCCGTTGATGGCAGGTGCGGGCCTCGACACAAATCGACAAAGTCGCCTTGGCGATAGGCGGTAATGGGTTCACCCTCAGGCAAGTCAGAAATGATCTCAGCCTTGTAGGTCTCGCCAATACTATTAAAGTAATCAATCGCCTCGGTTCGGTCCCAAACTTCGCGCTCGATTTTCTCATTACGCTTAACGATCTCTTTCATGCACGCTTCGATTTGATCTAAATCATCAGGGGTGAACGCTTCCTCACGAGCAAAATCATAGTAAAAGCCGTTTTCAATCGACGGACCAATGGTAACCTGAGTCTCAGGATAGAGTTCTTTAACGGCCTCAGCCATTATGTGCGCCGCGTCGTGACGCAGAACTTCTAGGCCGGCTTCAGTATCTCGAGTAATAATCGCGACACTAGAGTCCTTGGTGATTTCTCGGCTTAAATCCCACGGCTCACCGTTAACCTCAATGGCGACGGCATTGCGTCGCAGGCCACTGCTAATGCCATCGGCAATTTCGAGGCCTGTTATTGCAGCATCAAACTGCTTGACCGCACCGTCTGGGAAAGTAATATTGATCGACATGTTCCTGAATTCGCTGTTAGTTTTTTGTTAACCTTATTGATGTAGAGTGTTATCACAACAAATGCGACTCAAACGTACATAAGCCCGCTATTGTAGCCTTAAAACCACAAGCACTGAACAGATAAATCAGCACTTGCCATAACCTTTTTAACCTGAATCGAATGTCTGAAATTACAATAACCAAACCTGATGATTGGCACCTGCATTTTCGCGATGGCGATCTACTCAATGAAACTGTGCCAGCAACAGCGCGTTGTTTTCAACGAGCAATCGTGATGCCTAACCTAGTTCCCCCTGTTCGCAATAGAGCTGAGGCATTGGCTTATAAGCAGCGAATTCTTGCGGCCGCCCCTACCGACAGTAATTTTGAACCGTTGATGGTGCTCTATCTGACCAATGAAACGACGGCCAACGATATAAGGCAAGCCGCTGGTATCGATATACCCGCCGCTAAACTTTACCCGGCCGGCGCGACAACTAATTCAGATGCGGCGGTAAGTGGCATCGAATCACTGTATCCGATATTTGAAACTATGAGTGAGGCTGGGATGTTGCTGCTCATTCACGGTGAAGTGACCGACCCAAAAACCGATATCTTCGATCGAGAACGGCTCTTTATTGATCAATATCTGGCCCCAATTCACATGCGTTTTCCAGAATTAAAAATTGTGTTTGAGCATATTACCACCGCCGATGCCGCCGACTTTGTGTTGAGCGCAACAGCAACGCTTGCCGCCACTATTACGCCTCAGCACCTGTTATTGAACCGAAACGATTTGTTAGTTGGCGGCATTAAACCGCACAATTATTGTTTGCCTATATTGAAACGCAACACGCATCAACAACGTTTACGAGAAGTTGTCGCCAGCGGCTCACCTAAGTTTTTTCTTGGCACCGATTCGGCGCCGCATGCCAAGCACACCAAAGAAACCGCTTGCGGGTGCGCAGGTTGCTATAGCGCCTGGGGTGCATTAGAGCTATATACCCAAGTGTTTGATGACCTGAATTGCTTAGACAAATTAGAAGGCTTCGCATCGTTTTACGGCGCCGATTTTTACAGCTTGGCACGCAACACTGAGCAGCTAACACTGACGCGCAAGCCTTGGACCATGCCACAGGAGATACCACTGGCCAACGGCGACTCGGTGGTACCCTTCTTCGCTGTCAAACGCTAAACTGGCAAATTGCCTAAATCACCGTGACAAAGTCGAAGACAATAGTTAATCCAGAATAACGTCTAAACAGGAACGTCAACCCATGCTAAACATCAATCAATATTTCGACAGCAAGGTCGCGTCTATTAACGTACATGCCGAGCTTCAATCAACATCTTTTGGCCTGATGGATATCGGCGAGTATCAATTTTCCACACGCCGGCATGAACTTATGTCGGTGATAAATGGCCGGATTGTAGCCAAGTTAGCAAATGATGAAACATGGCCAGAATTCAATACCGGTGAATCGTTTG
>JAESTB010000004.1 GCA_016763815.1 Arenicella sp. | reverse complement strand
TGCTGCAATAACAATTGACCATGCATGCAGGCGCGAGGAATGGTGGCATGAAGCATAGAATCGGCACATTGGTGGTCTGTTTATTCAGTGCCATAATATTGACTGGCTGCCAGCCACAACAGGCTAATCCTACAAGTATCCTAGTTTTTGCTGCCGCTAGTCTGCGTGATGCCATGGAGGAGACCGGGGCAAATTTTCAGCGACAAACGGGTATTACAGTGCAGTTCAATTTTGGCGGCTCCAATATGTTGGCTAGGCAGATAGAGTTTTCAAGAAAGGCTGATATCTTCCTGTCGGCCAACTTATTATGGGCAGACTACTTGGCCGACAAAGAGCTGCTGGTCGAGAATACAAGACAGCCGTTTTTGTCCAATAGCCTAGTGTTTATCGCAAATAGTAACAGTCAATATGAGCTTGCTTCAGCGCAAGATATTATGAACTTATCGTTTCGGTTTTTTTCCATTGGTGACCCCAAAGCGGTTCCTGCAGGAAGTTATGCTAAGGCCTATCTAAGTTCAGTGCTGGCAGTTCAGACCGCTCCGCCAAATCAATCAAATCTACAAAGCGTATGGCGCAGCCTAGAAAGTAAAATATTACCCGCGCCCGATGTTCGGGCAGCAACAGCCGCAGTGGCGGCGATGCCGGATGTAATCGGAATGGTCTATAAAACAGACGCACTGGCTTCTTCAAACGTGCGTATATTGTTCGAACCCTTAATCGATGAGGCTCCAGAAGTGCAATATTTCGCCGCCCTAATTAATAGGCATCTAGGACTAGAGCAAGAACCCGATGAATCGAATAATAATGGGGTTTCACAGTCTGCGGTGGAATTTCTGAGCTTTCTGAGCGAACCTCAAAGCAAACTCATTTTTCGAAAACATGGTTTTATTGCGCATGATAGAGTGTTGAACACATCAATAGAGAGGGCTGAACTCTGAATAGCTTTGTACTAGATGCCGTTACTCTTACTCTGCAAGTGGCGTCGGTCTCCACCGTTATAGTCCTTGTTCCGGGCATTTTACTTGCCTACCTGTTGGCTCGATTTGAGTTCAGGGGAAAACTCGTCGTGTCCAGTTTAGTGGGCATGACTTTAGTGCTGCCACCTACCGCAGTAGGCTATTTGTTATTGCAGCTATTTGCTCCGGCGGGCTTCCTTGGCAGGGATTCATTGGGCTTTGATCTGGATTTTTTATTAACCTGGAAAGGCGCTGTCGTTGCATCGGTGGTAATGAGTTTGCCATTTGTAGTGCGCACCGCCCGTATAGCATTCGAAGCAGTCGACCCAAGGTTGGAACAAATGGCAAGAACTCTAGGCTACTCGCCATTGAAAACCTTTGTACTGTTCACCCTACCCTTGGCTTATCGAGGCTTACTTGCTGCGGCAATCCTTGGCTTTACCCGAGCCATCGGCGAGTTTGGCGCAACCGTCATGATTGCCGGAAATATTCCAGGGAAAACGCAGACAATTGCTTCCGCCATTTATTCTGCACAACAAGTTGGAAATGATCAGGAGTTGTATTATCTGTTGGGTATCGCATTACTGTTGGGATTCTGCGCAATTTATATTGCCGAGTATTTATCGACCTCGGATAAACCTATATGAACCGGGCATCAACACACGACGCTTCTATACCGGGTTCTGATTCAGAAGGCCTTTTACCAGACCAGAATAACCAGGGTGCCACCGAGTTCAAGTCTAAAGGCATTGCCGCTAGCGCTAAAGACGCACTACATTTAAAAATCAATCTGATCGCGCCACTTGATCATTTCGATTTATCGATTGATGTCGAATTCCATAGCTTAGTCACTGGGCTTTTCGCTCCGTCCGGTGCCGGCAAGACCAGTTTATTAAAGTGTCTGGCCGGATTGCAGCGAGGTGTCAAAGGCTATATTTCGTTTAATGGTCGCGTGTGGTTGGATACCCAAAAGAATATAAACTTACCACCTGAGGCACGAGGTATAGGCTATGTTCCGCAGGACGGATTGTTATTTCCAAACAAAAATGTACTGCAAAACCTGACCATTGGTGCCAAGCGGGTGAACTATTCAGAACTCCATTCGCAAGAAACTCGCAATAGTGTGTCCTTGGAATCTGTCTGCCAATTGCTTGAACTTTCACCTTTGCTGAAGCGCCAAGTAAGCGCCTTATCAGGCGGTGAGCGCCAGCGAGTCGCGTTGGGGCGAGCTATTTGCTCGCGCCCCGATGTGTTGCTACTGGATGAACCCTTAGCCTCTTTGGATATTCAGCTACGTCGAAAAATATTACCGTTTTTACAACGCGTCCGAGAAGAATTTAATATCCCTATTATCTTAATATCGCATAACCCGGTTGAGATCCAGGCGCTGTGTGACGATGTGTTAGTGATTGATCAAGGCAGGGTTTGCACATTCGGTAGAACATCAAAAGTAATGTTATCTCCGGAAGTACTAAAAAACGCTCAAAGTGAGAGTTTTGAAAATATTTTTCCAGCAACTTTATTAGCGCAAAGTAGTAGTGCTTACGTAAGCCATTTGCGCCTGGGTAAAGAGGGTGATGGTCCAATATTGGTAACCAATAAGATTGAAAATGATAGTGTAGGCTTATTAGTCGGGATATCTGCCAGAGACATTATTATTGCCAAGTCAAAACCCGAGGCGATATCCGCACAAAATATTATGCTTGCCCGAGTTAAGTCGGTAATACACCTTGATGGCCTGCGCATGCTAACGGCTTCGATGGACGCTAATAACCAGTCCGAGTCTAGTCAGACCGAATCAAACCTGACCGGATCATCAATCGACATTACTGCGGAGCTGACTGCCGAAGGTTGGCAAGGCTTAGGCTTGAGTATTGGTGACCCGATGTATTTGGTGATTAAGTCTACCAGCTGCATTCTCTACCAGTAACTCGGTGCTGACGTTCTTAATTTGTAACGATTCTAGGAGGAAACGCAATCAATAGCACTTATCTATCGCAATTTTTTGTCGCAGTAGTCAATGGCATGATCATGCTGCTGTTACCTCTATTTGCAATAGATCTGGGTTTACCCTTCACCAGTATCGGCCTTCTGTTTGCGGTACGTAGC
>JAESTB010000524.1 GCA_016763815.1 Arenicella sp. | reverse complement strand
GAATCATGCGCGGCCCTCGCTAAGGTTCGTGAACCCGCGCTGCTGCCGGCCTGCATCAATAAAAACAAGCTCAGAGTGCGCTGGTAATCACTGGCTAATTGTTGTGAGAATAAGTCAAAGGTTGCTAAATCGACTCCCTCAGGCCAATCATTGCTTTCAACAAATTTTGGCGTGCTACTTATTAGTTGCATGGCTTGGACTTTTAACGGCGCTAGCATTGCGGCTTTCATTGCGACCATACCGCCAAGTGACCAACCGACCCAAACCGCTGGTTCTGCAGCCTCATCGAGGCAATATTGAGCCATTGCGTCAATGCTATCGGCTCCCTGTGCGTCAACTGAATATCCATAACCGGGTAAATCTATGCATTGAACGTCTAGGTCTGGCTTGCGGGCTAGCAGCTGAGCTGCAAAATCACCCCAGACGCCGCTATTAAGCGCCCAACCATGAATCAATACGATTTTAGTCATGGCCGTTTAACTCTGCACTGTTTTTTTCAACTGCTAGTTTGCTCAACTGCTGGCTAAGCAACTCTATTAGCTGATCTATCTGGCCAAACGTATGCGCCGCCGACAACGCAACACGCAGCCTTGCCGCCCCCTTTGCAACGGTAGGCGGTCGGATTGCGGTTAAGTTGATACCTTGATTAAGGAGAGCCCTACTAATATTCACCGATTGATTCGAGTCTCCAATAACGACCACTTGAATCGCGGTGGACGAAGGTCGCAATGTCACAGCGTGTTTACGCGCGGCTCGCTTAAAATAGCGAATATTGGCATTCAGTCGAGCACGCAGTAGATCACCCTCCTCCGCCAACACGGCCAAAGCCGCCAGCACCGACGCTGAAACCGACGGAGGTAAGGCGGTTGTATACATATAAGGTCGAGCAAATTGAGTCAGGTGCTCTATATACAAGGCGTCGCCCGCGACAAAAGCGCCGTAACACCCCAAGGCCTTACCCAAGGTTCCCATCATCAGGACTTCGGCTACAGGGCTTAAGCCCTGGTTGCTCAATGCGCCTTGCCCCGTTGCCCCCATTAAGCCGAAGCCGTGTGCGTCGTCAACCAGCAATAATGCCTGCTGATCCGATGCCAGCGACTGTAACTGCCGCAGTGGTGCGACATCACCATCCATACTAAAAACACTGTCAGTTGCGATCATGCAACGATTGAACTCCACTGAGCTTAATAATTTTGCCGCATGCTCGACATCACAATGAGCATAGCGCTTGAAGTGAGATGCGCTGAGTTTTGCACTATCTAGAAGAGACGCATGATTAAGTTTGTCTTGCAGCAAAAGATCACCCTTGGTTAAAAAGGTCGCTGCCATTGCTAGGTTGGCCATATAACCGCTAGAAAATAAGATCGCCCGCTCGGCACCAACAAACGCGGCCAGCTCTAACTCGAGTTGATGGTGCAGCTGGTGATGACCACACACCAAATGCGACGCTCCGCTGCCAACCCCGAAATCTCGGCAGGCCTTCTCGGCACTTAGTTTGAGTGATTCATGACCGGCAAGGCCGAGATAATCGTTACTCGAAAAATTAATCACCGAACGGCCATCAATTACAATCTCCACACCTTGATGGCTCGAGAGTACCTTACGCGTACGCCAAAGGCCTGCATCGTGCGCAGCTTGTTGTCGACTCGCAATTGAATCGCGCCAGCCTTGCTTCATTTTCGTGCGAGCATAAAAGTTTGTAGGTTTAGCTTGGCTTTATTCACGCGCTGCCTATAAAGTTTGAGGCTTGATTCCTAACTTATTCATCAACGCTCGATCATGCTCAACCGAGGCATTATTAGTGGTTAGTAATTCTTCTCCGTAAAATACTGAGTTAGCGCCCGCCATGAAGCACAAGGCTTGCATCTGGTCGTTCATAGACTCGCGACCCGCCGACAAGCGCACGTAAGAGCTTGGCATGGTGATTCGAGCCACCGCGATGGTGCGAATGAATTCAAACTCATCAATCGGCTCAACATCGTCCATCGGCGTACCCGGCACTTGAATTAGCTTATTAATAGGCACACTTTGTGGAGGAACTGGCAAATTGGCTAAATTCGCAATTAAACCAGCTCGATCGACACGCGTTTCACCCATACCAACAATGCCGCCACTACAGACATTCATGCCGGCATCGCGCACATGCTCAAGTGTATCTAAACGGTCTTGATAGGTGCGAGTGGTTATTATTTCCTTATAGTAGTCTTCAGAGGTATCCAGATTATGATTGTAATAGTCAAGGCCCGCATTTTTTAAGCTTGTCGCCTGCTCGCCATCGAGCATTCCCAGCGTCGCACAGGTCTCTAAGCCTAGGGCACTCACCTCTTTTACCGCTTGCTCGACAACAGCCAAATCCTTATCTTTTGGACTTCTCCAAGCCGCGCCCATGCAAAAACGGCTGGCGCCATTGTCTTTGGCTTTTTTAGCCGCCGCGACGATTGTCTCAACTCGCATCAACCGCTCTGCCTGTAAGCCAGTGTCATAGCGGGCGCTTTGCGGGCAATACTTACAGTCTTCTGGGCAGGCACCGGTTTTGATACTTAGCAAGCTGCTTAGTTGCAGCTCATTTGCATCGAAATTTGCACGATGGATCTGTTGAGCACGGAACAACAGGTCATTAAATGGCAAGTCAAACAAGGCCTCAACTTGGTCTAATGGCCAGCGCTTTCCGCTGCTCTCTACAACTATCGGGGCCACTACCTCGGTTGCCACTATAGAAGCCACGGTAAATTCGCGCGGTTTAACATCGGTTACTTGAGTTACTTGAGTTACTTGATCACTTGGCATAACATTGCTCATAGTTATTCGGCATCACAGGAATTGTCGCCGACATACTTAATTTAACGTGGCCCTATTAATAAGAGCTGCGCTCAAGAGATTAAGAGCCGCGCCATCGATTTTAAAAGGACTTGTAAACCAAAATGAATTTTACACTTTACAACTGCGCGCGCCAAGCGATAAATTGGCTATTACCAAAACAATGCCTGCAGTGCCAAAGCACCTTAGGCGACCACGAAGGCTCAGTATGCAATTATTGTTACGTCGATCTGCCGTTTCAGCACAGTTACTGTAGTCGATGTGGACAAAACTATTCAGCCAAAACCGACTACTGTGGGCACTGCCTGACTTCGCAACCAACTTTCGATCACTGTTTTTGTCCATTCGAGTATCAATCCAGTATAAAAGACCTAATATGTAAGCTCAAATATAGGCAGCGCCCAGAGCTGGCTAAGGCCGCCGCATCATTACTGATGGGAGAGTTGATTGAATCTAATTTTGAGAGGCCCGATGCGCTAATAGCGGTGCCAATGCATATAAGCCGTTTACGAGAGCGAGGCTATAACCACTCAGCACTGATCGCCCAGCATCTCAGCAAAACACTCAAGATTCCATTACTTAGCGGCAGCATAAGTAAATCTAGGCCAACCCCACCCCAAGCTCAGCAAAGTTTAAAGCAACGTAAAAAGAACTTGGTTGGCAGCTTTAGCCTCAAAAAAAATATCCAGGCTAAGAACGTTGCCATCATTGATGATGTTGTAACAACGGGCTCTACTGCCGAAGAAATCGCTAAAATTTTAAAAAAAAACGGTGTAGACTATGTCCAGGTATGGGGAATAGCGCACACGCTATAATCGCTTAATAGTCATTTGACTTAGTTTAAATCTGCGCATAAATATCATTATAAAACAGTGATTTAACGAACCTGAAGGAATCCGCCAACATGGCCACACCATCAAAAAAACCGAACCCAGCAGGGCTAATAGCTATCGCAAACCCGGCGCTCGCCAAAAAATTAAACGATAACAACGAGTCTTCAAAAAACAAGGTCGTTGAACAAGCGGCAGCAAAAAAGCCTACTCAATTAGTCACTTTCGACCAAGATCGTTGGCGGGCGGTTTTAACCCTTAATATTCTCAGATACGGCTTAGCGCTATTTTTGCTAGCAATGAGCTCACTGCCAAGTGTATTCGATGATTTTCATGCCAGCGACCATCTGATCCACCCTAGCTTATTCAAGGTCAGTGCAATCGCAATGCTGGTCTCGGCGGTCTGCTTTACTGTTTTCACCAGTAAACGCGTATTCGAATTAAAGTATGTTTTAATCAGTCAATTCAGTGTTGATATTGTTCTAGCAGGCTTACTAACTCACGCGGCGGGCAGTATCTCAAGCAACTTTATTTTGCTGTTTTTTGTTGTGGTAACTACCGGCAGCGTTGTACTCAGGCGAAAGCCTGCGCTGGCGCTGGCCTCAGGTGCGACTATTATAATGCTGTACGAGCACCTCTACTCCTCGTTAAAAGATAACGCGGTAATCGACTCTAAATTCGACACCTTGGCTCTCTACTGCTTAACTCTAATGTTCGCTGCTTGGGGTATCTCATACATAGCCAGTCGACTGCGCCATGCCGAATTGAAGTCGTTTATTCCTGGCAACGAATCGATTGAGGAATATTTAGTTCGAGAAGAAAAAGTAGCATTGAAGGCCGCACTGGAAAGCACCAATGGCAACAAAACTGAAGCGGCAAAGCTCTTGGGAATGACGTTTAGGTCTTTTCGTTATAAATTGACCAAGTACGAGCTAGGTTGACAATAATTGTCACGTGAAAACTGGCACATATGAAAAAAATTAGTACATGTTTATCAATCACTTATATTGATTTTATCGTTTGACAATTGTTATCAATAAAGTTCTGGAAACTTTCATCGTTTAGAGTATAAATACAGTCATCGACATACGATCACGACGATTTTTTTAATCGCGAGTAATCAAAGTCGGATGAAATTGATTCACCCCCAAAATATGAGTTCGGTAACCGCGTTGCTAGTGCATCGATAAGTTTCGAATCTTTTATTTTTATCTAGTTTATTAATAAATAATAGGAAACATTGAAATGAAAAACATCCAAAAAATGCATTCAAATGCAAAGGGCTTTACCCTAATCGAATTGATGATCGTTGTTGCGATTATCGGTATTTTGGCCGCGATCGCGATTCCTGCGTACCAAGATTACACGGTTCGGGCGAAAGTATCTGAAGGCTTAAACCTAAGTTCTGCGGCTAAAGTTGCTATTGCTGAGCGCTTCCAAGACACAGGCGCTATGCCAACAAGTAACGCTCTAGCGGGTTTACCTACAAATACTAGCATCTTAGGCAACCGCACAGGTCAAGTAACTGTTGGAGCCCTTGGCGTGATCACTGCACAGTACAAAACACTAGGTGCGGGCGTTGGTACGGGCGAATCTATTGTTTTAACTCCTACCAACACTGTCGGTGCAATTGCTTGGGCTTGTAGCCATAGTAGTGGTCTTACCGATGCACAAGTTCCTGCACAGTGTCGTTACACTACTGCAGCCGCTGCATTTACTGCCGCTGGCATTTAAAACAGTTATCATCTAACTGATTTAGAATGGCTCTCGAGGCATATGTCTCGGGAGCTTTTTTTTACCCTACGATCACATCTGAAAACCGTACTAAAACACAGTCTACTAAATTACTATAGAGACCTCACCCGCTTCAAAGCGAACTAACCTCTCACAACCCCGCAAAGCCATAGATACTGTGTCCAAACAACAATTTTTAGTTTCAGGTCTACTGCTGGCTTGCCTAGTGCTACTTAGCTGGACTGTGCTTTCTCATGGAATTCACAATCAGGTGTTCATGGATGACAGCGCAAATTTATCCTCCATTGAACGAATAGCTAAGTCCCCGACCTGGGGAACAACAACACAGGTTATTTTCAACAACAAGTCTGGCCCTTCCGGTCGCCCACTTTCTATGGCATCGTTTGCTTTGGATGCTCACTATTGGCCTCAGCAAATTAGCAGATTAATTAAAAACAATATCCTTTTACACATACTCTCTGGTTTATGTGTTCTGTGGTTTTCCTTTTTACTGTTTTTAAAAATAAACATAGCAACACAAAGATCTTTCAATTTGGCG
>JAESTB010000523.1 GCA_016763815.1 Arenicella sp. | reverse complement strand
TACAAGCGAGAGGCATTTGACATGTTTACCGCGATGCTCGACCGGGTTAAGACCGAGGTCGTCACCGTACTGGCGAAGGTACAATTGCGTGAAGAATCTGAGGTTGATGAACTTGAGCGCCGGCAGCAAAAAGTGTCACAGGCAGGGCTTGAGCTCCAGCATGCTGATGCATCTGCCACGCGAGCAGAGGCTCCGCAGCAAGCCCAAGAGCCGGCAACGTTTATTCGTGATGCGCCAAAAGTTGGCCGTAATGAAGCCTGTCCATGCGGGTCGGGTAAGAAATATAAACAGTGTCACGGAAAGTTGAAATAGTCCGAAGCGCTAGCCGTTAAGTTATAAAAGTGAGTAGTTAAGATGGCAGTAGGTTTAAAACAGCCTGGAAAATTATATCCAGTGTTAGGCTTAGAGCTAGCGACCACGGCGGCAGGTATTCGTTATCAAGGCCGTGATGACTTGCTAGTGATTCGTCTAAGTGAGGGCGCAAACGTGTCTGCGGTGTTTACTCAAAATAAATGCTGTGCGGCCCCGGTAACATTAGCAAAGGCTCATATGGCCGAGAGCGAAACGCGAGCGTTATTGATAAACTCGGGTAACGCTAATGCGGTAACGGGTGAGCTAGGCATGCAAAACGCAAGCCAAAGTTGTGCTGAGCTTGCCAAACTTATGGGTTTTTCAACTGAGCAGGTACTGCCGTTTTCTACCGGAGTTATTGGCGAGCAATTAAATATGCTTGCCATGAACAACGGTATTCAAAGCCTTGTTGGGCCGCACTCTGTTGGGCAATTTTCGGATAATAATTGGCTGCGGGCTGCGCAAGCCATTATGACAACAGATACTGTCGCAAAGGCGGTGTCATGTCAGCTAGAGCTTGGTGGGGACTTGATTACAATTACAGGTATCACTAAAGGGTCGGGTATGATTTGCCCGAACATGGCGACCATGTTGGCTTATGTTGCGACCGATGCGAATATTTCAAAGCAAAATCTTGATGCTTTGTTAATGCGTGGCACGCAATCGAGTTTCAATCGAATCACGGTCGACAGCGACACCTCCACTAATGACGCGTTGGTGTTAATGGCCACTGGTAAAGCTCAAGCTGAACCGTTAACCGGAGATTCACTTGAGGGTTTTTACCAGCAATTAGAAAGTGTTTTAGTCGAGTTAGCTACCTCGATTATCCGTGATGGTGAAGGCGCGACTAAATTCGTCAAAGTAGAAGTAAGCGGTGGTTGTAACCAATCAGATTGTTCGGCAATTGCGTACTCAATCGCTCACTCGCCATTAGTTAAAACCGCTTTGTTCGCGAGTGACCCGAACTGGGGCCGTATCCTGATGGCATTAGGCAAAGCGCCCGTAGAGAGCCTAGATATGAGCCTGGTCGATATCCAAATAGGCTGCGTATCGTTGATTGAAAAAGGCCAACCGGCGCCAAGCTATACCGAAGAAGCCGGTAAATCGGTATTCGTAGAAGAGGAAATACATATCCATGTTGCGTTAAATCAAGGTTCCGAGCGCTTCCACGTTTGGACTTCTGATCTTTCGCATGAGTATGTAAGCATCAACGCCGATTATCGCAGCTAGCGAACTGCTTAGCGTCAAATGAAGAGAATCGAAGTCGCGGTTGGGGTTGTTTATAATCAACAAGGCCTAGTATTAGTCGGCCAGCGAATAGTCAAAGATCTGTATTTCCAAAAATGGGAATTTCCTGGCGGTAAACTCGAAGCCGGCGAGACTGTTGAGCAGGCGTTGGCCAGAGAGTTTCTTGAAGAAACCAGCATTCGCATTCTTTCGAGTAAGCCTCTTATGCTCGTCGAGCACGATTACCCTGATCGACATGTGCGTCTGCATGTCCATACGATTAAGCATTTTGACGGCAATGCCGACTCACGAGAAGGCCAAGCCCTTAAGTGGGTATCGCTTCAAGAGTTGAATGAGCTGGATTTTTTACAGGGTAATCAGCTTATTTTAGAGAAACTACAAGAAGCTTCTACCGTGAAATCTAGAATCGAAAAAAACTGAGTAATGTTCAATCTTTACCGCTAAACAGTGGCGCTAGAATTATCATCCTCAGCAAAACTTGGGCATTAGAAAGACTTAGGCATTAGCAAGACTTAGGTATTGTCGGTGGAGTTGCTCTACGGAGCTCTGAGCATCTTTAATCGAACCATCATTTACTATTATATCGTTGGCTAGTAGGCTGCGCTGCTGGTCGTTAAGTTGCGTCTGCATTATGCGTTCAATTTCATCGGGTCTAAGAGCGCTGCGCTTTTCAACGCGCTCGATTTTGACTTGTCGATTTGCAGTCACAACCAATACTCGTTTCATTATAGATAAAAACGGTGAGTTGGCCGCTAATAATGGAACTACCACTATGCAATATGGGTAGTCGGCTGTTTGAATTTGTTCCAATGTCTCCTGCCTGATTGCTGGGTGGGTAATTGCGTCTAATGTTGCCTTACTTACATCGTCGGCGAAAGCGAGTTTCCGAAGCTGAGGTCGGTCGAGATGACCAGATTCCAAGAGTATACTCTTGCCGAACGACTTCACTAATTCGAGTAGTGCCGGCTGTTCAGGTTCGACAATTATTCGTGCAATGATGTCGGTATCAATAACGGGCACACCGAGAGACGCAAAGTGGTCGGAGATCACGGTCTTACCGCTGCCAATGCCTCCTGTGAGGCCGATTATGTGGGTCATAGCAATTAGCTTTTACGGTTTACTCAAAATAGCCGTTAGTACTGAATGTTCATATAACTGAGGTAGGCTCGGTTTATCTCATCGCCGTATATCATGGCTAACCAACCGGCTAGGGCGATATAAGGGCCAAACGGTATTGCAAGTTCCCTAGATGCCTTTTTGGACACCATCAACGTTATGCCGACAATGCTGCCTAAAATAGTCGAGATTAGAATGATTTGAGGAAGGTAGGGCCAACCTAGCCAAGCACCCAGAAGTGCCATAAGTTTGAAGTCGCCATAGCCCATTCCTTCTTTGCCTGTCAGCCTAAGAAATAGCTGAAAGACTACCCAGAAAACTAAATAGCCAATAATTGCGCCAAGTATCGCGCTGTTTGGGCTTGTGAAAACGGGCAGCAAGCTTAAGCTCAGGCCAAGCCATAACGTGGGAATTACAATGTCATCAGGCAGCAGTTTGTGGTCGAAATCAATAAATGACAATGCCACTAACACCCACGTTAGAATCAAGCCAAAACCAGATTGTAGAGAGAAGCCAAATTTGTAGACAACAATCGCGCTCAATATGCCGGTCAATAGTTCAACCAGTGGGTAGCGGATACTGATTGTGGTTTTACAACTTGCGCATTTACCACGTAGCATCAACCAACTAATGAGCGGAATGTTTTGCCACGCCCGTATCGGTGCTTTGCACTGGCCACAATGAGATGCTGGTTTAGATAATGTCGGTGGTTGCGGATCAGTCAGTGGCTCAAGCTCAAGCCAATCTCGTGATTGCTCGGTCCATTGATGTTTCATCATTACTGGGTAGCGAAAAATCACTACGTTCAAAAAACTACCAACGAGGAGGCCGAATATGCCCCCAATGGAGCTCAGCCAAGAGCTAGGTAGTGCTGCAATTGTATCGAGCATAAAGTGAGTTCGTTAGAATACCGACGCAAGTTTAAAAATTGGTAGGTACATCGCGACTACCATCGTACCAATAATTCCACCGAGTAGAACGATCATTAATGGTTCAATAATACTGGCCAAGGAGTCCACTGCATCATCGACTTCTCGTTCGTAGAAGTCGGCGACCTTATCGAGCATAATCTCAAGTTCACCTGATTCTTCGCCACTGGCTACCATTTGCAGCATCATGTTTGGGAACACTCCAGTGGCATTCATTGAGTTTTCTAAGCCACGACCAGTACTGATATCGTTCTTTACGTCCAATACCGCCTTTTGAAAAACTCGGTTACCTGTCGCCGCCCCTACCGTGTCCACACCGTCTACAAGCGGGACACCTGCTCCAAATGTGATAGAGAGCGTTCGCGAAAATCTTGCTAGGGCTGATTTTCTGAGAATAACACCGAAAAGTGGTGCCTTTATAAGCATGCGGTCCATGAGAAACTTCATTTTCTCAGAGCGTTTATAAAATGTCACAAAGGAAAATATGACGGCTGCGGCACCCAAAAAGTATTTCCACCAATTCTTTTGCATAGCCTCCGACATGTCAACAATTACGCGAGTAAGCGTAGGTAAGTCAGCACCGAACCCGGTAAATAAACTTTCGAATTGAGGAATTACGAACAATAGTAATAAAACGGTCACCAAACCGGCTATTACTAGAACAATGATGGGATACATCATCGCTGATTTAACTTTACTCTTTATGGCCTCTAATTTTTCCGTATAAGTCGCTACGCGGTCGAGCATGGTATCAAGCTTACCTGATTCCTCGCCCGCTTCGGTTAAGCTGGTAAATAGACGATTAAAGTACTTTGGGTATTTCTTGAGTGCCACACTTAGTGCTGAACCAGACTCGACTTCTCGCGCTAAATCCAACATTAATTTTTCCATCGAGGCGCTCTCATGACCCTTGCCCACCGCCCTGAGAGTTTGCGCAACAGGTATGCCCGCGCCAATCATGGTAGCCATTTGTCGTGAGGCGAAACTGATATCAACTGTTTTAATCGGTTTGGTATTGGAAAAAATACTCTTGCTTCTGCGTTTTATTTTAGTAACTCGCACACCGCGCTGTCGTAGTATCGCCCTTGCTTGGGATAGCGTAGGGGCTTCTATTTCGCCTTTTATTTCTTGGCGTTTTTGGTTAACGCCAGTCCATTCAAATTCGGTAGTCTTACTTTTTTTTGCTGTAGCCATAAGGTTCTTCTATTGCAGTGCGCAGATCTTGTTATTCGGCATTTAATATACTTAATTACAGTACGGTATTTCAGTAGGGCTTTGTAGAACTGAGGTTTCCACAAAATTGAAATAAAAAGCCTTTATTATTCAACAGTGTATTACACGTTGGTCACACGTTCAATTTCTTCTAAAGAAGTAATTCCTTCCTTTATTTTTAATAAACCGGAAGCGCGAAGATCGAGAATGCCTTCTTCTTTAGCGGCTTTCTCAATATCATTTTCAGTACCGCCTTCCATAATCATCGCTTTAACCGCGTCGCTGATGGGCATTACTTGAAAAATTCCAGCTCGACCCTTATAGCCTTTGGTGCAGCTCGGGCAGCCCTTTTCATTAGGTTGATACATCGTAAAAGAACCAATGTCCTCGGCTTTAAAGCCGGCCTCGCGCATCACTTTTTCTGGCAGTTCCTGTTCTATCTTACAATTTGCACATAGTTTTCGAGCAAGGCGTTGAGCCACAATTAGGTGTACAGCCGAGGCTACATTGAACGCAGGAACACCCATGTTCAACAGGCGAGTCAGTGTTGATGGTGCGTCATTGGTGTGTAACGTCGACAAGACCATATGGCCAGTTTGAGCGGCTTTAATCGCTATTTCAGCTGTTTCAAGGTCACGAATCTCGCCTAACATGATGATGTCCGGATCTTGTCGTAGAAAAGCGCGCAGGGTGGCCGCGAAATTCATACCAGCCCGTTCATTAATATTAACTTGGGTGATGCCAGGTAACTGTATTTCGACTGGGTCTTCAACTGAAGAAATATTTTTCTCTGGTGTGTTGAGAGTGTTGAGGGCCGAGTACAGTGTCACTGTTTTACCACTGCCTGTCGGGCCAGTGATGAGCACCATGCCATAATGTCGGTGCACAATTAGCTTGTAAAGCGCTAGTTGCTCTTCTGTGAAGCCTAAGGTCGTTAGATCTAGTTTGGCTGCACTTGAATCTAAAATCCTTAACACAACCTTCTCACCATGCACCGTTGGCAGCGTGTTGACACGAAAATCAAACACTTTAGTTTTCGATATTTTGAGTCTTACGCGACCATCTTGAGAGACTCTGCGTTCAGCGATGTCGAGTCTGGCTAGGATTTTTATGCGAGCAACAATTCGTGGCGCAAATGAGATTGGCTGGCCGGTGATTCTGTACAATACACCATCAATACGAAAACGGATGCGCAGTTCTTTTTCAAACGGTTCGATGTGTATATCTGAAGCACCTTGATTAATAGCGTCTATCAGAATCTTGTTAACGTATTTAACGATTGGGGCTTCGTTAGGGTCGAATGCATTATCGTTTTGTTTTTCAGTATCCTCGGCTTCGGTTATATCAAGTTCTAAGTCGCCATCGCCGAGAAAATCCTCCATTGAGTCTTCTTGCTTACTTTCTAACTCTTTAATTAATGCTGTTAACGTCGTTAATTCCGTCTGAACGGGGATTACCTGTAGACCGGTATAAAATTTAATCTCGTCCAATGCATTTTTATTGGTTGGATCGATGGTCGCAACGAATAAGTTTTTGCCGTGTTTGTAAATCGGTAAAACGCTATGACGCTCGACAATCTTATAGTCGATAAGCTCGGTCGGTATTGTGGCTTTATCCAATGTGGATACGTCGAATAACGGAATGCCAAACCGAGATGACATTTCCTGATTGTATTTATCGCTGGTAATTATTGACTCTTGAAAAAGAGTGGCTAGAGACTCGGCTGAAGACTTCCCCGAGAGTGGCAAAGAGCCGATATGGTCCTCGTCAATCAATTCAAGGTTGATCAATGTCTTAACAATGGGTGATATGTTTTCGAGCATAGTGATATTCTCTGGTCATCAACGGCATTAGCCAATTAAGAAACCATTGTATCTATATTCCTAATAAAAACTACTTTTAATAAACAGTGATTTATGCAAATTTTTGTAACTTACACAATCGGCCCTTTGCATAATCCGAGCCAATCAATCACACAACTATATGAAATATACTATTGTTATCCCCGCTAAGAATGAAGCGAAGGGATTAAAAGAGATACTGCCTAAATTACAAAACTTAGGCGCACAAGAAATCATAGTTGTTGATGATGGTTCAACAGATGACACTAAAGCGCTGTCAGAATCATTTGGTTGCAGAGTAATCTCACACCCATATTCTATGGGTAATGGTGCCTCTATAAAATCAGGTGCACGTGAGGTCAAAACAGAATCAATCTTATTTATGGATGCCGACGGACAGCATGATCCAAGCAATATTGATGATTTATTGACCAAGTACGCCGAAGGCTTCGATATGGTTGTTGGCGCTCGAACGGGTCAAGATTCTCAAGCCAATATAGCTAGAGGGTTTGGCAACAGGCTCTATAACTGGTTTGCTTCTTGGATGGTCGGGCATAAGATAGACGATCTCACGTCAGGCTTTAGAGTGGTCAATCGTGAAAAATTTATGCGATTTCTATACATGTTGCCGAATGGTTTTTCTTATCCAACAACATCAACCATGGCGTTCTTTCGAGTCGGCTATAAGGTCGGCTATTTGCCAGTGACAATGCCGCCACGAGTTGGGAAAAGCCACCTGCGTGTATTTCGTGATGGTATTAAGTTCTTACTGATCATTTTCAAGATTGGCACTTTGTATTCGCCGTTAAAAATCTTTCTACCGATTGCTCTACTGCAGTTCCTTTTAGGAATGGGGCGTTACGCGTATACACTGGCCTCATCTGGGACTTTTACAAACATGAGTGCGTTGCTATTGAGTAGTGCGGTTACGGTGTTTTTAATTGGTCTTGTTTCGGAGCAGATATCCAACCTTAATTATAAAAGCTAAACCGTGATTCACATTGTTTTAGGCACTAAGGCTCAACTCATAAAGATGGCACCTGTGATGTCAGAGTTGAATGATCGAGGGATAGAATATAATTTTGTCTTTACGGGTCAGCACCGCGAGACTATTGACAGTATATTGGACGTGTTTGAGCTAAAGAAGCCAGACATTCAGCTTTATACACATAAAGAATCGACCTCGCCGCTTGGAGTGCTGTTTTGGTTTGTGCGAGTTTTTTTTACATTTTCTTGCTCCAAAAAAAAGATATGGCAAGGGGATGTAAATGGCTATGTGCTGAATCACGGTGATACGCTTTCGACGTTACTGGGCGCTCTTTTCGCTAAGTTACACGGGCATAAGGCGTGTCACATTGAATCTGGTCTTAGATCGTATAGCTTACTGCATCCCTTTCCAGAAGAGCTGGTAAGAATCTTAGTATTTCGGTTAAGCGATTATTATTTCTGCCCAGGCGATTTAGCTGTCAGTAATGTTGCTACCTACAAAGGCGTGAAGGTTAACACTGAGATAAACACGCTCTATGATGCTTTAACAATGGCATTAAGCGGAAAGCACAAAATAACCGTCGATATTCCTCAAGGGGACTACTCAATTGTCTCTATTCATCGCTTTGAGAATATTTTTGATAAGAGGCGGTTTAGCAAAATAGTTAAAATCATACTGGAAGTTGCCACTCACCACCGACTGCTTTTAGTACTGCATAAACCGACTAAGAGGCAGCTGATTAAGTTGGGTTTTTTTGACACGCTAAACCATCACCCTAATATCTTACTACGAGACAGGTACGATTATTTTAAGTTCATTAAGCTAATAGGTGGTGCTAAGTGCGTTCTCACTGATGGCGGCAGTAATCAAGAAGAATGTAGTTTTCTGGGAAAGCCGTGTTTGATTCTTCGAAAGCACACAGAACGAGATGATGGCCTAAATGAATCGGCGGTATTATGCGACTTAGATATCGAGAAAATATTGGGCATTATGAATAACCTTGATGATTATAAACGGGGGCGTTTTGAATACTCTCGTTCGCCATCTTCGGTTATAGTCGACACCATTACTGGCGGTTAAATTAATCCTGTCGATGTGATAACACTACAATTTAATAGCCTGAAAATTTAGCCATGAACGTTGTGCTCAAGGCTTTTTCTAAAAACTTTACCACTGTTGATAAAACCGGAATTTTATGAATATAGGCAAATGGCCTTATAATTCGTGCACCAATTACGGTTTCTATTTTGAAGTGTTGCGAAGTTAGTGATTCCACTTGTTTGGGTGAATGGTAAGTGATGTAAACCTTTTT
>JAESTB010000522.1 GCA_016763815.1 Arenicella sp. | reverse complement strand
CGCCGCATTAGAAATGCTTCCAGTTAAACTCGCCGCAATAATAATCGGCTTCCCTTCACCTTCTGCGTAGAAGTTTGCAATGGCGACTCCGCCAAGGTCTGTACAGTTTTCTGCTAACGCACTTTGCGCGCTAACCATTAACGAAATAAGTGTAAATACTGCAATTTTAATGTTTTTCATTAGGTTTTTCTCCGATTCAATTTAAATTAACGAAGTTAATATAGTGATCGTTATCTATGCTAACGGAGACAGATTAATTGTCAATAGATAACAATCGATATCTATAATAAATTAGGAGTCACAATGAAATAACAGCTTAACTTTATATAGATCCGTTATAACGCAGCAGCGATACTATACAAGCCGCCTAGTAAGTCCAGTAAGCGCAATTATCTCTAGCGTGCGGTAGCCGCTCGCGGCAATTAAATGACGATTCAAATTGAATAGATTATAAATTGAGACGCGCGCACCAAAAAACCTTTGCGCCTGATTCATAGCGTTGAAACACCTTTTCACACTCGAACAGGTGTTTATTTCTGTGAAGCCACCGCTCATTGGCTAACGCCCCTTACCCTCCATCCATGGAGCCAATAACACAGAGCGAGTAGGTAATATTGGAAGCCTTTAAAGAAACGTTTAACAGCCAAGCAATCACCTTAGCCCTACAGAAAAATATCACCTACGTCTTGGTCCTAATCGGCGGCACGACAGACCAATACTGTTTTTAGTCCATTGGTAAGCAACCGTCATCTAGGCGATATCTGGCTCCCTTTATTACAATTAAGCACATCGGCGCTTCCAAAAAAGACTTTCTTGCCAGCGGGTTTCTGTTCGGTAAAACTCAGTTAAATTTTGTTGATACGCATTGCAAACCTTAGCTATTTTTCGAGCGTAGCTCGCGGTTGCATCAGAGTTGCCATCTAAGGCTTCATCAATCGCCGATTTGGCCAACAACGCCGTTGTCAGGGCATTGAACATACCTTGTGACGATAAAGGATCGAATGCTAAAGCGGCGTCGCCAATTGCCAGCCAATCATCACCTGCGCATTGCTTCGAAAAACTGCTATTAGCGGCACACACCGTTAATTTTAGAGCACTTTCTTTAGATAGCTCAACGCCAGTATTAATAAGTTTAGTTGATCGCAACGCGTCTAACCAATAGCTTGGCTTTTGCATTAAAGGTGTGATTGGCAGATCACTATCAGTGTGAAATGAAATAATATGCTTTCCGCTTGGCAGTGGAGCGCGGTACCACCAACCATTCTCGACAGCTTCAATTAAGGTAGCCCCCCGATAATTTGGCAGCGAAGAGGTTTCTGCAGTTTTTATTCGAGATCATTGAGCATGAATAGCAACAGCTCGATCGGCATTCACCCGCTTCAAGCCGAGTTTTCGCGTAACAACGCTAGCCCTGCCACTGGCATCAACGACCATACGAGCCTCGATCTGACAACCCTCATCAAGACGATTGACTTCAATAGCCCAGTGACCATTACGGCTCGAAAGTGACTTTAGCTGAGCATCATGAAGAAAGCCGGCGCCAGCATCTATAGCTGCTTTTTTAATGGCGCGGTTCAGCGAACCTCGATCAACATGTAGGCCGGAGCCATCTAATGTATCGAAAAAATCTTTTCGGATCGGCGTACTTTGCCCCCAGATTGACACAACACCATGGTAGTCACTATTGGCAGATTGGTTGATTGCATCGCTCAAACCAAGGATTTTTAATGAGCGCAATGCCGCCGCCGGCAGTGACTCGCCTACGCGATCTTGCTGTGACGTTTCAGGCTGTTTTTCCAATACCAAAACACGGTATTTTTGAGCAAGGACATGGGCAAGCGCGCAACCAGCCATTCCGCCACCGACGATTAAGACATCGACGCTGGCGGTCTTAGGGTTAATCATAAGCCTTTCGGAAATCGCTTGTATTTGTCAATGGCAGTGATGTCTTCTTCAACCCTATCTTCATCTGTGGCAATCAACGCAGCGGATTCAGCATTTAAGGTTTCGTTAGTCGCTATGGCCTCTAAATTACGCTGCTCCACCTGTAAGGTACTCGGAAACAATCCATCATCAGGCCCATTACGAGTTTCAACAACACCCATTTTGTCGAAATGGTGAATCATATTGTTGATTTGATCAACATAGCTGCCATCACCCAAGGTACGAAACCAGTCATCTCGACGATTAAATGCCTGAATACGTTGTTCTTCCGGCGCAGATTCATCCATCACCAGATCATAGTCACTCTCAGTAAGCACTTGATTTGGCACTCGAGCAGGCCAGAAGGTCGGCAAATACGGATCATACTTAGGGCCGTAGCCAGCGTAATACCCATACTTACAGCTTGCCGTGTCAGTTTGCCACGGCACTGCCATCCAGCGGGTTATATCGCCGGCTGCTTGGGCGTATAGCGGGCCTTGCTCAGAGACGACAACGTCAGGGGTGAGTAACGACCCGTAGTTAGTCGCTGTTTGGCTACTCGAGCGGTGACGAATACGGTACTCGCTCATATACATACTCGCGTGGCGCATCGGCCATGTCATCTCACAACCGGGGTGGAACGCATCGGCCAAACAAAATTCTAACGCAGCTTGATCGAGCATTTTTGGTTGTTCTTGCAATGGTACATCACACAGCTCTCGAGGCGGTTGCGAGGAAGGCACATAGTCACTGATAAAATCGCCATCTGCCCAGCGTTGCAGCAAAGCCAATTGAGTATCGGTAACGGTAGCATGTTGTCGTGGTGTGTCCGCGGGTGGCACACTCATCGCGTCGCCATATAACCATGGCCATGGCTGAGGAGCTTGTCCGTCACGTTTGAATTCTCGAAACATATTTGCCGTTTGTTGACGCAGCTCTTTAACCAAGTCTGATCGGTCCGACAATTGAGCCAATAGCTCTTCAGACTGAAAATACTGAGGGCCACCCCAGCCGAACTGTGTGGCATAACCTTTGTTCACCCACTCTAGGTTACTCATGCGTAAAAACAAGGGCATAATGTCCCTTGAAAATGAAACGGTTTCGAGCTGGTCTAGCAAACCTGATTGAGTTTGCACATCGGTTATTAGGTCGTACATAGTCCTAACCGACTTCTGTAATGGGCCATAATTAGGCGGAGCAACCACAACCCATGCCGGTTCGACAGTCAGTTCTTGACCGCCGATCGATACTATAGCGGTTACTGGCCCATCGCTGGTATCATCATGCCAGCCGTTATTATTAGCGAAGGTAGTTGCAGGCTTGTCATCAACCGAAGCCGAGTGGCCATGCCCACCAAGCACCAGTAATTGTCCACCGGACTGCGTTTGTAACTCACCGAGATACACTGGCTTATCGAAGAAGCGCCCTTTATCAAACTTGTACTCAGGGCCAGATCTGTCAGCCCCAGAAACGGAGATCTTACCGCCATCAATCAGCAGTTTTTTTCG
>JAESTB010000521.1 GCA_016763815.1 Arenicella sp. | reverse complement strand
GCTTCAATTATATGTAGTTCGCGTGCAGCAAACTCACAAAACTCTGTGTAGCCAGTCAATACGGCGTCTATCCCCGCTGTTCTATCTGGCCGGTCACCGGCGAGAAACATCCAAAGATCTTGCACTGCAGGTGCCATACGAGCGTCATCGAAGTCAACAATGTGAGGGCCCGAGTCGGTCCAAAGTATATTGCTGGGGTGGCAATCGCCATGACAACGAAGCATCGAAATATCGCCAGCCCTGTCGTAGCACTGCGCGGCTTCGAGCAATAATTGCTCGGTTAATGATTGGTACGCCTCAACCAGCTCGGGTGGAATAAAATTATTCTTCAGTACGAAATCGCGAGCCTGATAGCCGAAGGTTTGAATAGTTAAATTTGGTCGGTGCTCAAAGCTTTGTGCCTTGCCAACTTGGTGTATACGACCCATAAATCGGCCCATTTGTTCAAGTTGATCAAAGTTTTCTAAGTCAGGTGCTCGGCCGCCGCGGTTTTCAAATAGTGCAATTCTGAAGTGTTCGGTTTGCAGCAGCGTTTCACCATTGAGTTCGATCGGTGCAATAACCGGTATTTCCAGCTCAGCCAGATCTTGGGTAAATTTATGTTCTTCTAAGATCGCTTCATTGCTCCATCGAGCTGGGCGGTAGAATTTAGCGACTACGCTTGAGCCATCATTTAAGCCTACCCGGTAGACTCGATTTTCGTAGCTATTAAGCGCCAGCAAGCGGCCATCACACTCATAGCCGAATAGTTCAATGCTGTTGAGCACCTCGTCTGGGGATAATTTTGCATAGGCATGATCTAACGATTTTTCTGATTCATCCAAGGTATTAAGCGCTAGAAGCGAATGGCTGCGTTAATGTCATGGTGAGGATAACATGTGCACCTAGGGCTAAAGAGTTTATGTTATATATATAGGTACGTTATGGCAACTTGGGGGTCTGGTTAAAATGTCAAATGTCGCAAACGTTGAGAGTACAAAAATGGGGCAAAGCGTATTAAAAACTGCGCCGCCAGTATTAGTGGCGCACAGAGGTTATTCAGGACGCTATCCAGAATGCACCCTACTTGCTTACGAGGCCGCATATCAGCATGGCGCTAGATACATGGAGTTGGATCTGCAGTTAACCGCGGATCGCGTGCCGATGTTGCATCACGATGCTAGCTTAATGCGTATGGCGGGTGTCGATCTGGATATCCGAGATACCAAAGCTAAACAGGTCAAAGCGATGCACGCATCGTACCCGACTCGTTTCGAAAACGAGTTTGTAGATAATCGGTTTACCACCTTTAAACGGTTTTGCAAGTGGATGGCTCAACACGATGACGTCACCTCATTCGTTGAAATTAAGCAGGACTCAATAGATCGCTTTGGAATTCCGGTCTTTTTGGATGAAGTACACAAGCGCATCTTGAGTTCTGACACAGAGTCACAATGTGTGATTATCTCGTTCGATTATGAAGTAATTGAATACACTCGTAATATCTCGTCAATGAGAACGGGCTGGGTTTTGCCCGCTTGGACCGATGAGTGTAAGGAAATTTTAGAAAATTTGAGGCCTGATTTTCTTTTTTGCGATGTCGCTCACTTGCCGCGTGATGATAAAGACATTTGGCGTGGGAGTTGGCAGTGGGCTGTCTATAATCTTGACGACGTGAACTCCGCTATTGATATGGCAAACCGTGGTATGCAATTTTTAGAGACCAACCAAATTGGAACCTTGATGAGTAATGATGCTCTGGCAAATAGAGTTAAGTGAGGATTAAAATCATGTTTAGGCTTACCTGTTTTTCTACGTTTTTCTTATTACTATTAACCGGCTGCGTTAGTACTCCAAGAGACGCGCTGGATGTTTTAGCGATAAGCGACCGCCTTTTGCCAGCATTCAATCAGCGGCTATTTGAGCCGTCAATGGTGATCAGTGAGGAGGAGATTTTTCACTTAAGCCAAGAACAACGAGCGGATTTTTTTCAATTCTTAAACGATCCTAAATTTATATCAACACCGCGTCATGTTCGAGTTGCAACCTACATGGGGCTTATTCTTGATCAGTTTACTTTTTCGGATAAAACCCTTACCACCCGACAGTCATTGGCTAGCAAAAGCGGAAACTGTTTATCGTTAACGGTGTTAACCACAGCATTCGCTGAATTAGCCGGCGTCGATGTGACTTATCAGTTACTTGATCAAAACCCGATCTTCAGCATCGATAGAGGACTGTTAGTCACCTCAGATCACCTTCGTGCAGTGCTTCGATCTCAAACGACTAAGGGCAGCGCTTTTTCATCAGTTTCTCGTGTTCGGATAGATTACTATCAAACCGATGGCCTTAGTTATATCGATAATGTAAGTACCAATCATCAACGGTCTTTGTTCTATAGTAATTTAGCGGTGGAGAAATTATTTAGTAATGATGTAGATTCGGCCTATGCTTACGCTGTTCGCGCCTTGGATATCTACAAAGGCAACGCGTCGGCGCTAAATACCATTGGCATAGTGCATCGTAAGCGAGGCGATTTGGTAAAAGCTGAAGAAATTTACCTACATGGAGCTAAGTATTTCGATAAGGGGCCAACCTTTATAGGTAATTATACCGCCTTGCTGGACAGTCAAGAGCGTGACGTTGATTTGAGTCAACTAACCGGGGCTAAGTCTTCCACAGTTCATGATCATCCTTGGCAATGGATTCGAGCTGGCAAAAAGTCGTTCGATAATGGCGACTACGATAAAGCCGTTTCGTTTTACGAACGCGCCTTACACCTAGCACCTGATCTGCACCAAGTTTACTTAATGGCTGGCGACGCAAGTTACGCAAAAGGTAACAAGAAAAAGTCTCATCAGTACCTAGTTCAGGCTCTTAGCGTAGCAAGCCAAACCTCAGATCGTAGCCAATATAAGCGTAAGCTCGAAGCTTTTTATCAGCCGTAGCCTTTTGATCGGATGTGGTCTTTGCTTAATTAGTCAGTCCTGAAAAATGGTCAAGTCATTGAATTAAATAATGAATATTGAATTTCAAGAGGTTCATTCCGAGCAGAAGTGATAAAAGAGAATCTCTTTTCTGGTCGATGACGGGTGAAAAAATGCTTCCTCCCAGCCCTGAAACTCGCCCTCAATCGAGTTTCTTCGATATTGCAAGCAGTTAGATCAAGAGCGATCCATGACTCGTACTCGGTCGTGCGGTTGACTGGGCCAGTCTCGAGCAGGCTTTTTGCACGCTTTACAGCGATATTGGTCGTTCAGTAAAGCCAATCCGCTTGATGTGCGGCCTCCTTATGCTCAAACAGCTCCATAATCTGAGTGATGAGCCGGTTGTTGAGCAATGGTGCATGAACTCGTACTGCTAAGTGTTTTGCGGTGAAATGGAGTTTTAAAACTCAGTTCCATGTAATGCCATTGAGCTAATCAAATTCCGCCAGCATATTGGTGTTGGGGGGCTAAAGCGGATCTTCGGTTTGTTTGTGAACTTACATGGGAAAGCGGCGCAAGAAGCGACCGTTGTGGTCGACATCACGGTGCAAGACTAGGTGCCCCTTGAGGGTAAAAAGCGGCTACCTATCCGACCGACAGCAAGTCGTTAATCAAGATCATTAACCGATTTAATAAGTTAGTTAAAGATCAAGGCATCCAGCAACGACCAACCTTTGTCAAGGAAGTTAAGTCACTTCGGTTAGCTCGCCGACACTTTCGATAGGTGAAACGGCGAACTAACGCCAAGAAGGCGCTTAAGCATTTGCGAACAATCGCCGGTATCTTGCTGCGAGAGTTGCATCGCAAATTACCCGACGCGGCCTTAGCTCAAGAATCAGAGTGCTTTGCCTTGTATCAATGCGTAATAGATCAACGACGTAGCGATAAGAACAAGGTATATAGCGTATATGAAAGTGAAGTTTACTGTGTCGGAAAAGGGAAAGACCATAAGGCGTATGAGTATGGTCGCAAGGCCTTCATTGTCTAGACCAAAGACAGCAATATCGACGCAATCGAGAGGGCGGCGCGCGGAACTCAGCGTTTTGGTCTGCTTCTTATTTTAGAAAGGAGGTCTCTGTTTCTAGACAAGTGTAATGGATTGTAATACTGATATGAAAAATTATCAACTAATATAAATAGGACTGAAAATACTTGGGAAGAGTTACTATGAAAAACACAATTCCACGCGGCTCAGTTGGTGTGCGCAGTCTTGGCTGTAGCAATGCAACTGAAGTGTCTAACAGCGCTCGATCGTTGCCGTTCGCTCTCATATTTATGTTGCTTACCATCGCGATAATGGTAACTCTAGCACCATTGGCCGCCCAAGCCAGCAGTGAGGTCGACAGGGTCACTCAAGGCTTGACGGAGAGAGTTGAGTTTGATGTCAGTAAATATCAAGTTATTGGTAGCAACCCACTAAGTGCGGCTACCACCACAACTATTTTGGCTGATTTTCTTGGCCCAAATCGAGGCATTGGTGATATTGAAAATGCAGCCGATGCGCTAGAGGCAGCCATGGTTGCCAAGGGCGAAAGTTTTTTTCAAGCGTCTTTTCCCCCACAAGAACTTACTGACGGCGTAATCGACATCCTTATTACCCAATACAAAATAGGTAAGGTGCTTGTAAAAGGTAACCAACACTATTCACAGAAAAATATTCAATCGAGTTTACCAGTACTGCGCACCGGTAAATCGCCAAACACCAATGGAATTGCGCGAGCCTTACGCGTGGCCAATCAGAATGCCGGCAAACAGGTTCGAATTTCATTATCACCGGGTACGGGTGATAATGAAATCGATGCCAATATTTCAGTAAAAGACATAAAACCACTGGCCCTGTCTACTTGGGTAAACAATACAGGCACCGCGTCTTCAGGGGACTTTAGAGTGGGTGCCAGTGTTTCACACCGCAACCTCTTTGATCTCGATCACAATGCCTCACTGAGTTTTGTCACGTCGCCAGAAGGTTTTAACGACGTTCAACAAATCGCGTTAAGTTATCGAATTCCACTGTACTCAATTGGTGGCAGCGTAAATTTTGTTGCGGTAAATTCAAATGTTGATGCTGGCGTAGTCGCCGATGTGTTTGACGTGGCTGGGCGTGGTGAGGTCTATGGTGTTGGCTACTCGCATGTATTTTCAAGCATCGGCCCGTACCATCACGGCTTGTCGGTCCAAGCACAAGATAAATTATTCGACAACGATATTAAATTCTTAGGCCGCCAGCTACTTGAGGATGTTCGCAGCCGCCCTTTGTCACTCACGTATCAAGCAAGCTGGAAGAATGAAACCGGCCACACCGTATCAGGAACAGTTGCTTCTACAAGCAACCTCAGTGGAGGCTCTTTTAACAACGCACGGTCGTATAACCTCGCCAGAATAGGTGCTAGCGACGACTGGTCTAAGCTGGAGTTTGGTGCGAGTTATCAATTTAAAACAAAAAAAGAGTGGCTATATATGGCGGCATTACGGGTGGCTACCAGCAGTGATCGGCTAATTACCGGCGAACAGTTTTCAATCGGTGGCAGCGGTAGTGTAGGTGGCTTGGAAGAGCGAGAATTACGTGGCGATGAGGGCTATCTGCTGAACTTTCAAGCGTGGGCGCCGCCCATTTTTAAAACGCTTCGAGCTATCGCATTTATTGATGCAGGCCATGTTTCGAATAACAGCCCTATTGCCGGTGAGTTGCTCTCCGAGAGTGTTTTATCATTGGGCTTCACGCTCAATTGGAACCCGACCAGTCATATATCTGCGGCGGCTAGTTATGGTTACTTAATAGACGGCATCGATAGTCCACTAGCGGCCGACGGCGGCACTGAAGACGGTGACGGAAAACTGTATTTTAACGCCACCTACCGATTCTAATAGAGGACTGAGAGACAATCATGAAATCATTATATTTAGCACTCAGTATCATTGGGTGTAGCGCGCTTAGCCCTCTTGCCAGCCTAGCTTCAAGTGGTACGGTTATTTTGGCGAAAGGCGTTGTCACCGCAACGGGAGCCGACAATACTGACCGAGTTCTAGCAAAAGGCACCTCTATTGAAGAGGGCGACGTTATCAAGACCGCGAATAAGAGTTTCGCTGTAATACGCATGCTAGATAACACAAAACTCACACTCAAACCTGGCACCACCTTAGCGATTGGAAAATTCAGCCTTGAAAAAGGTAAGGAAGAAGCCTGTATTAATTTGATCCGAGGCGGATTGCGCACGGTTACTGGCTTAATCGGAAAGCGAAAGCCAGATTCTTTTCGAGTAGATACGCCAATCGCCTCAATCGGCATTCGTGGCACCGATTTTATTACTCGAATTTGTGCTGGTGATGAATGCTTAGCTGATGAGCCGGAAATCCCGTTCGGTGAATTTGGCGACTCCGCTGAGCAAGATAAGGTTGATGCATCTGAGGCAATAAACGAGTCGCTCCCCGAAGGCATGTATAGTAGCTGCGAAACTGGTGCAATTGTCATGAGCCAGTGCGCTGGCCAATCAGAAAGCTTTGAAATAGGTAAATGTCGCACGTCCCAACGTAAAGACTGCACCGTAGTCGGTCTAACGCCCGGCCAAGCGGGCTATACAGGCGTGCCCGTCGTTAAAGTCTCGCAGACCAAAGAGGAAAGTGAGAATAGTTCAAAATCGGCGGATACTGATGACAGTGACTCATCGAGTAACACTGCGATAGACAGCGGCAATAAAACCCAAGGCAGCGTCGTTCAACAAGGCGAGTCGCAAAATGGCGGAGGCCAAATATCAACTCAAGATACGAGCACACAGAGCAGTGGCGTTAGTATTGTAGAAAGCAAAACCGGCCCTGTAAGTGAAGGTTCTCCGCCAGTGATACTAAGCAAGTCTCCAGATATTTTGGCGAAAGACCCATATTTCAAACTATCCAATTTAAGCGATCAAGAACTCGATCAAGTCGATCTTTTTCCAGACACACTTAGCCCCACGTCTACCGGCGGCCAGTGCTCTATTTAGCCATGCAAAGCGATACAAAGAACAATTCGTGCGATGCCCAATCAACCAAGACAGCGAGAAGCAACATGAAGCCAATAACAAAGACTTATTCACGGGACCTGCTGGTCGGCGCCGTCATTGGCATGTTGCTCGGCACAAGTTCGGCGTTTGCTAACCCCACCGACCCAACGGTGATAGCGGGTTCGGCGAGCTTTGATGCAAGTGGTACTCAGCTTGATATTCACAACAGTTCAGGCACCATTATTGATTGGGCTGGCTTTTCGATCGATAGAAATGAGATCACTCGATTCATTCAAGAATCATCCAGCTCCGCCGTGCTCAACCGGGTCACTGGTGGCGACATAAGCGAAATTTTCGGCGATTTACAGAGTAACGGTCGCGTTTTTCTAATTAACCCCAATGGCTTGGTTATTGGCGAAGGTGCCGTTATCGATACCCAAGGTTTTGTTGGCTCAACGCTGGATATATCCAATCAAGATTTCTTAGCGAACAACTATTCTTTTAATGGTAACCAAGGTGTTATCGAGAATCGCGGCTTAATACATGTGCGCGGCAACGGTGATCTTGCGCTAATCGCTAGTTCAGTAAAAAACAGCGGCGTTCTCAGGAGCGACAACGGTGATGTGCTACTCGCCGCAGGCCATGCCATTTCTCTAACCTTTGGCGACCTTGATAACATAAGCTTTGAGGTGCAGGCACCCGAAAATAAGGCCATTAACTTAGGCCAAATTATTGCCGGTGCGGGCAATGCGTCATTAACTGGCGGCCGAGTATCAAACAGTGGCAAGGTGGTGGTTGAAGGCGCTGATGGGCGTATTTTCTTACACGCTACTGATGTTGCAACGGTAAGCGGTGAAATCATATCAAATGGTGGTGACACTCACCTTGAAGCCCGCCAATTGGAGCTACGTAACGCAACTATTGACAGCAGTACAGCGGGCATTGGCGGTGATATATCCTTGCTTGGTGATAACATCGGAATATTCGCCGGCAGTAAGGTAACCGCCACCGGTGATAATGGTGGTGGCACAATACTAGTTGGTGGCGAACAGCAAGGCCGAGGCGAGACTCGTACCAGCGAGTTTGTGTACCTTGATGAAAACGCTTCAATTCGCTCTGACGGAGGCATCGATGGTAACGGCGGCAGGGTGATTCTGTTTGCTGAAAACAGCGCACGTGTCTATGGCGATTTGTCAGCCAGAGGCGGTTTGCAATCGGGCGATGGCGGCTTTATTGAAACCTCAGGCTTAGTAGGCCTGCAAGTCACGAATACGCCTAACGCGGGAGCAAATAATGGTAAGGCGGGCACATGGTTAATCGACCCCAACGATATTACCATTGATATTGGTTTTCCAGAACAAGGCACCCAACTAACCAGTGGTGCAAGCGAGATTTACACTGCGATTTCAAGCGGAGCCGTCATTAGCCCTACGACCATCGAAAAAGCATTGTTGCTGAGCGACGTCGTTATTGATACCGGCACTACGGGCATCGACTTAGGCAATATCACTATCTCTTCAAATATTACCAATTCGGCCACTTCTCACAGGCTCACTTTTAATGCGGCTGGTGACATATTAGTTGCTGCCGCCATCGATAATAATGGAACAACTGAATTTAATGCGGGCGGCTCGATTATTGTCAATGCCAACGGTGCTTTATTGAGCGGCTTATATAGACTCAATGCTGGCGCGGATATCCTTTTTGCCGGTTTGTCTGTCAGTGACTCCCAATCTCTACTCTTAGACGCTGGTAATGATATCTTCATTGACGGCCAAATCAACAACCCGGATTTTACAGCTCTAGCAGGTAACAATGTTATTGTAAATGCGTCGGCAGTGCTTACATCCAATGCCAGGTTTATTGCAGAAACGGGGGACATTACGTTTAACTCGGGAATCTCAAATCCAACCACCGTTCGAGTGCGGTTCACCGCAAATAATGGTCGCGTTTTTATAAACGCACCTATCGATATATCCCCCCTCAACTCGAGGCTAATATTCTCTGCACTGGAAACTCATATCAGCTCAGATGCAGTAATTATTAGGGCAAACAATATTAGAACCGTAAGCCCTCTTCGATTTTTTGGTGCGGTTGGAAACACAACTCCTATCCAATTTTTTGTGAATCAATTCGGTTTATCTAGCAATATAGAAATTGATAATGTCGATCTTGAGCTATTCAGCGACAACTCTTTGCTTTTTGATCAACTTACGCTAACTCCCGGTGATCTATCTGGCGGAGGCTTGACGTCATTTTCGGAGAGTGGTGGCACAGCACCAGCTCATACAATTGACCAATTATTTATTAATCAGATAACGGCGGGAGTCACTCAAGGTTCTGCGTCTACACTAAGCGGCAGCAGTTACACCCTGGGCGGCGGGCAGATTGACCTGTTTAATCCAAATGCTCCCAGTTCAGGTATTCCAAATCCGCCGAGCATCGTATTTGATGGGAATTTCATAAACACTGGCACCCTATCTATTTTTACTGATATCGGGCTTGATGCGCTTCAAGCTGGCACCTTGTTTACCAATAATGGCACGCTAATATTTGGCGGCAGCTCTGACTTCAACATGCCCGTAATTAATACAGACTCGGCTATCATTAACACTGGCAACCTGCTATTCGCCCCCGACCCGATCCCTAGCAGGTCTGGTTCTCAAGGTCAGTTTTTTGTGCCCGGAGGCATAATCAATAGCGGCACCCTAGGTATCGATGATAATACTGAAGTGACCATCGGCGGCTTAACTCTTAGTAAGGGCGACCTCCTAGTGGATGGTGTTCTGGTAATAAACGAGTTTGACGCCAGTGGTACTGCGCAAGTCGCCGAGTTGATTGTCGGTGATGGGTCAAGCATACGAGGCGATGGAACGATAGACTTGGAGTTTGCACCTGCGAGTCTAACTGGGACTATTTCAGTTGAATCGGGTGGCCAAATAGCACCTGGAAACTCACCAGGCTCTTTGGATATAGCCGGCAATTTAACCTTATTCGATGGCGCAATAGTCGACATTGAACTCGAAGGCGCGACAAGCGGAACATTTGACACGATTAATGTCACCGGCAACCTCGCTGTTGGTGGCGCGGGTAATACCACTGCACTAGCGCCAGGCGTAGCACTGAATATCACCAACCTGAATAGCTACGACCCTGACCCGACTTTTTTACATACTATTTTTCAAGTAAGCGGCACTACTACACAAGCGCCAATCGCATTTAACGTGACGCCGGCTGGCTTTGATGATGTGGATGTAACTTTTTCGGGAAATGCCGTTAGCGTCGTTGCTAGCCGAGTAGGCTCGTTACCGACACCAACTCCGGAGCCAACGCCAACTCCGGACCCAACGCCAACTCCAGACCCAACGCCAACTCCAGACCCAACTCCGGACCCAACGCCAACTCCGGACCCAATGCCAACTCCGGACCCAATGCCAACTCCGGATCCAGTCCCTGAGACGCCTCCGGTAGCTGAACCACCAATAAATATTATTAGTGACGTGCTCGCATTTAACATAGGTACGGCAGGGGAAGAGTCGTCAGAACTGGGTACTCAAACTAACACTAGCGATAATGACCAAGAAGATAAGCCAATAATAAGTGAAGGTGGAATGTGTCGCTAAAATTCGGCCAACCGCATATCGTGCGCGATTTTCTAGGTCATTGCTGGATAACACTATCCCCAACAGTCACCCATCTGGATTTAGGCTGTCGCCAGCTTTTAATTCCCTTGGCATCCCACAAATTTTTCATAGCGACACCAGTCTAAGTCTATCGTGTGCTAATGCATACTGAGTTGACCTACTGCCTCGTGGTTTTGCAAGCCGTAAGACAATTCAAATACCAGAAGCATTTCCTCCAGATTAGCGATAGCTGAGGCTAACTTGATAGTAAGGGTGGTCAGAAACACCTTTTTCTAACATTTTTCCGGCTTCAACAGTAAAGCCTTTGGTAAGAATCCAATCGATTCGATCGGTATTTTCTAGGTCTAAGCCCGCCGTCGAAATTGCGTCAGTAATCTCGATGTCCTTCAGCGTACTAGCTAAGCTAGGAGTGTTAGCACGGCTATTAAAATCGCCGAGTATTATAGCCCGAGGGTATTTGGCAAATTCTTGTAGTACTCGCTTAAGTTGATCTTCTCGACCACCACGTGTGTGCAAGTGAGTATTGATAAAGTGGAAGCTCCGACCTTGCCAATGTATTTGGGCGACCGTCATATTACGAAAGCTTTTGCCTGATTCGTCGGGCAACATTTCAACGCGCCAGTCGCTTACTGGAACTTTGCTTAAAATCGCATTGCCACGATGCTCACGGAACCAGCGTTGACGTGTAGCGCTGAACAGCCAACCAAAGTTGCCGACCTTAGCTAGACGCTCTGTTTGGCCCGAGCTCAAGCCTAAGAAGCCGTCAAAGCCAGCTGCGTACACTTCTTGAACGCCAACTACGTCAGCATCAGCGATAACTCGAGCGCTGGCAAGAAGGTTGCGTTTGCCGTCGAGACCTTTACCGGTTTGGATATTGTAGCTTGCTACTTTAAGAACCTCTGGCGGCTCCGTTTGTTGGGGTTGCGAAAGCAGTGATACGCCCGCTTTGTTGCTCGCGGGTTGAGATCGTCTAGCAACAACAATAAGCGCGATAATCAGTGCAATAATTAGAATTTTAGCCATAGAGTGGTTCTCTTATGTTTACTTACTTGGTGTCACCGAGTAAGTCGTAAAGAAGTAATCGCTACGAAGCCGTAATTGGTTGTTGGCGAGCGCTCGGCTTTCGCCGCTTCGTAGCGACTACTTCGTAGCAACCAAGTACGCGACGTACGATAAACAGGCTTCGCCTAATTCAGTTTTAGTAAATATACCATCGCCACTTTCGCCGTCTTCATCGGTATCTTCCCAATAGCAATCAGCGCTTTTAAAGCCGGCTTCAAGCATGATGTCACGTAGCTCGGGTAGGCCCCATAGCCGCCATTCATAGGTAAACGCATCGGTCATCTCGGTACCGTCTGGGAAGCGAAAGTGAATATGTAATCGCGCGTTACCGGTGATCGGGTTAATCGCGTCTTGGTCCCATACATAGGTGAAGCTCTGATCGTCCATCTCGGTTTCTTCTTCGAGCTCTTGAATACTCTCTGGGCCGCCATGCAGATCACAGACAAAAATGCCGTCGGTGGCCAGGTCGGCGTAAACACGCCTGAAGTAGTCGAGCATCTCTGATCGTTGCTTGAAAATCCAGTAAGAAAAATTTTGAGCACATCGGACATCAGGGGCGCGGCGGCTTGGATTACGAGCATCTTCCTGATACTGCATAACACGCTTGCCGGCTTTGCCTAATGGTTTGAGGTTGTTTTTTAAGCCCCAAGCAAGCGGCTCGGGGTCAATATCGTAAGACTCTGTTGTAAAATCATCGCCTAAGCTAGCCCAATGGCCCGACATCAAACAGGTGCCACAGAAGTCTTCGCGCAGATGTCTTGGGCTTTTACCGTTGATCGATTTATAGGTATCAATTAAAAAACTAACGTCCTGCTCGGCGGATTGAACTGCGCGTTGATATAATACGTATTTATCAGCTGTTTTAGCCATGTATTTCTTAGCCATTTTAAACTCGTTTGATGTGCGATCGGTCGCGCTAAATTCAGCCTAAAGTGTACCGTAAAAAATATCCCCTAAATAGACAACATCGATGGTGTTAGCGGTAACCCAAAAACTGTTCACGAGATGGCCGTACGGCGATTGTATTAATGCCGTGATAAAGGTCGCTCGCTAGAAATAAGATTTACCTTATACTCTGGTTTCTATGTTGAGCAAAAACCCCCGATTAGAGTGGGTAATGTTAGCTGGCAATCTTGATCGATGTTTTCAATAATAATCGCTAACTTATTGATAAAAATAGGAACTCTGATTTTTAGTTTTTTGAGGCATAAAAATAGTTATACACAAATTATTTAAGTCAATAGTTTTGAGATATTTATTTTTTGCGTAACATCCCTGAAACATTTGAGGCAATATAAGTTATTGATTTTGTTGGTTTAATTTATTTGCATAAAAAATAGGCAATTTTTGTCAGGTCAATAAGTATCAACTGTTACAGCCTGTTATTCACTTTTATCAACAAAGTTATCCACAGGCTGTGTGAGTAACTTTTTATTAAAATATGACAATTTGTCTAAACCCGCATAAACAATGACTTTATCGATATTTGAGCCAAGATCGGAGCATATTATTAGTGTCGCGGTACCGGTGCCGTTGAGACAAAGTTTTGATTTTTTGCTGCCGATCACCTCACCTCAAAACGAGATTAAACCAAGTGTTGGCGCACGAGTGAAAATCCCCTTCGGATCTCGTCAATTAGTTGGTGTAATTCTGGCGATTAAAAGTGACAGTGATTTTCCTGAAAACAAGCTTAAATCGGCGATCGAAATACTCGATCAATCTAGCCTGTTTGATGACGCGCTTTGGACTTCCCTGCTTTGGTTGTCGCGCTACTATCTAGCACCTATCGGCGAAGTGATGGATGCCGCTTTACCGATAGCGTTACGGCAGGCGAGTGAGCTGATGCCAAGTAGTAAAAAGACCTGGGCGCTGACGGACGTGGGCCGCAGTCGCTCGGTTGATGACCTTAATCGAGCGCCATTACAGCTTGCCATCATCAAGCTGTTTATGAAGAATAGCCTATTAACGGCCGACGACTTTAAAGACACCGCGTCAAGTTGGCGCTCAGCGATTAATGTTTTAGTACAGAAAGGCTGGGTTGAAGAGACTCAAGCGGCACCGGCTTTGGCTGAACGTTCGGTCAATAAGCACGATTTTATTACCCTAACCAAGCAACAAGCGGTGGCTGTAGAGTCTATTAATCAACGTATTAGTCAGCACCGTTTCTCTGCAACCTTGCTACACGGTGTTACTGGCAGCGGTAAGACAGAAGTGTATTTCTCGGCAATGGAGTCGATATTGGCGATAGGTAAGCAAATCTTACTCATGGTTCCCGAGATAGGCTTAACGCCTCAGTTAATAGAGCGCGTTAAGGCTCGCTTTAGCTAGTCACTTGTGGTGATGCACTCGGGACTCAATGATACCGAGCGACACCTCGCTTGGTGGCATGCGAAGCAAGGCAATGCCAAGATAGTGATTGGCACGCGTTCGTCGGTATTTAGTTCCTTTGCCGATCTCGGCCTAATTATTATTGATGAGGAGCATGATGGATCTTTCAAGCAGCAAGACGGTGTTCGCTATCAAGCGAGAGATGTGGCCACTTATAGGGCCAAGCAGCAAAATATACCGATTATTCTAGGCTCGGCGACGCCCTCGCTTGAGACCTTCGTGAATGCCGAGTCAGGCCGCTATAACTTGCTCAGCCTTACTGAGAGAGCGACCAAGGTTGCACTACCAACAATAGAGCTAATCGATCTCACTAGACAGCCGACCAACGATGGCTTAAGCCCAGGCATGCTTGAGGCGATAAAAGCGACATTGTCAAAAGACAAGCAAGTTATGCTGTTTCTTAACCGGCGTGGCTATGCACCCGTGCTGTATTGCAAAGACTGCAAGCAAGCCGCTAAATGTCATCGTTGCGATTCACACCTGACCTTGCATAGACGCGTAAACCGCATGCGTTGCCATCATTGTGGTTACGAGGGGCAATTACAAACTCGATGTGGCGCATGTAACTCGGCAGAAATGATTGATGTCGGTGAAGGTACGCAGCGAGTAGAAGACGCAATTGCTCTACGTTTTCCTGAGTCCACGGTGTTACGTATCGACCGCGATAGCACCAGTCGTAAAGGGGAATTGGCTGAGGTGCTCGAACAAGCGCGCTCTGGCAAGGCCGACATCCTGATTGGTACTCAGCTGATAACCAAAGGTCACGATTTCCCTAATGTGGGTATGGTTGGCATATTGGAGGCCGATCAAGGCTTATATAGCACCGACTTCCGAGCCAGCGAAGCCTTGTTTCAGCAAATTCTACAAGTCTCCGGTCGCGCGGGTCGTCGCGATGATGTTGGCCGGGTGTTTATTCAAACCAACTTTCCTGAGAACCCGTTTTTTGAAAAAGTGATTAAACATGATTTTATCGGCTTTGCCAAAGACCTGATGAAAGAACGTAAAGCTGCGCAGTTCCCGCCGTTTGGGTCTTTCGCATTGATCCGAGCCGAATCACCGCATCAAGCGCAGGCCTTACAATTTTTACGTAAAGCGAGGCATGACATTCAGCCGAGTGACGGCGTTAGACTAATGGACGCAGTGCCCGCGCCAATGGAGCGACGCGCAGGTAGGTATCGGGCTCAGTTGTTGTTGTGTAGCCATCAGCGGTCTGCGCTTAATCACACCCTAGCCCTTTGGCTACACCTAATTGCTACCGACAAAGAGGCTAAAAAATTAGCTAATTCGGTACGTTGGAGCCTAGATATCGACCCGCTGGATCACTTTTAATCCGTTTGGCCTCTTTTAATTGCTTGGCCTAATGTATAAATCGCGTTAGTCCGCTGTGGTTGATTTTCCAGATCAATCCGTTGTAGTGCGCTAACCGCTGAGTAGCTGGCTACACAGTATGGGACTACATAGCTCAAAAATATTTTGAAGCAAGTTTGCAGGGTAACGTCGAATCTGACTATCGCGCTGCCATGATTAATAGCCGCCAAAATGCTGCCGACCACGAGTGATACTTTGATTGCATTTATTACAACGCCGCGAGAAAGGGCTAATTGAAGAAACGAGAGATGACTATTCATTTTATATTCTGCCGCAATTTTTCTGAGGTATTCAATTTTTATCAGGGTCATCAAGTCAATCCTAACTCTTATTATCCTTGTTCAATGATAGATCCTGGGTGGGTTTAGGCGCTTTCTGCCGAGCGGTGTATTAGGGTCGACCGCTATTGGCAATTGCTGTCATCGGTAGAGTATCTGCTGGCACATTGATTCGAACACCTTAAATGATTATAGTAATTGTCATATTTATATTGGACAACAGGTCTAATATACTAGAAAACCCCCGCCAGCACACCCTAAACCCGATTCGGAGAATCCCCTACCATGACCATTAAAATTTTTCTGTTTACCGCTGCTCTTGCGGCCGCCAGCTTCAATGCGGCTGCTCAAGTCGAAAATGGCTCCTTTGAAACTTGGTCTAACGGCGCTCCATCTGACTGGACGACCATCGATTCAGGCATATTATTAGACCGAGTAAGCACACCCATTGTCGACGGCCAATATGCGCTGAAAGCAACCGTGACCACGGCCACCCAGAGTAATACCGACTTACTTCAACAGTTCGACGTTGTCGCTAACCAAACGTATGATTTTGAAGTCTCGATCTACCACACCGAAGGCAGCGTTGCTGCACGGATTATAGCGGATGGCTATCGAGGCTACTCAGACCCGTCTATTCGTAACCAGTGGCAGCAGCTTCGTTACAGCTACCAAGCCACCAGCACCAAGACTATTAACTTAGGTCTCCGGTTCTATGACCGTTCAGGCTTTGACGGCTCAGAAGTGGTGTATGTCGATAGTTTTCAACCAACATCCACCACTACCCCGCCACCACCACCGCCGCCGGTCGGTTGCCAAGATGTTGCCACTACGATCACAATTAATACTGATGATTACGGTAATGAAACCAGTTGGCAGTTAAGTACCGCTGCAGGTCAAACAATCGGCGGCGGATCTAACTACGCAAGTAACCAAAGCTATGTAAGTGATTTCTGCTTATCTGAGGGCGATTATATTTTTGCTATCGCGGATACCTTTGGTGATGGCATTTGTTGTGGCCAAGGCAATGGGAGTTATGTAGTCGAGGCTAACGGTCAAGAGCTTTTACGTGGCGGTCAATTCAGTTCTAATGAAACCCGAAGCTTTACAATTCAAGCGTCGGGTACAAATCCTCCGCCAGATACCGGCGATTACTATCAAGCCGCGAATGGCCTAAGCGGATTTGCACTTAAAACCGCATTGCATAACATTATTAAGGGTCACGCGGCACAAGGTTATGGTGCTCTATGGGGTTTTTATTCGGCCAACAGTTTAGATCTGTATTTTGAGAATGACGGTAGCATACTCGACATCTACTCAGAAAATCCTAACGGTGCTGATCCGTATAACTACACGGCCATCACTAATCAGTGCGGTAGTTATAATAGTGAAGCTGATTGCTATAATCGCGAACACTCATTTCCGAGAAGTTGGTTCGGCGGTTCAATAGAGCCAATGAATTCAGATGTGCACTTTATCTTTGCCACCGATGGTCAAGTTAACGCATACCGTGGTAGCTTCCCTTACGGAGAAGTCGGTACCAACGACGTTGTATCTAACAACGGCTCGCGTCGTGGATCAGCTCAGTCAGGCCTTGGCTACAGCGGCACAGTGTTCGAGCCTATTGATGAATTCAAAGGTGATGTGGCTCGCTCGACGTTATACGTAGCAACTCGTTATGAAAATATAGTCGCAGGTTGGGAAAACAACAGCTCGTCGTCAAACGCTATTCTTGATGGTAGCAACACCCAGGTATTCGAAACCTGGTATATCAATTTGCTAAAGCAATGGCATCAACAAGATCCGGTAAGTCAAAAAGAAATTGATCGTAATAACGCCGCACACGTTTATCAAGGCAACCGAAATCCGTTTGTCGATCAGCCTAACTATGTGCAGTCTATCTGGGGAAATTAGCTCGCGCTATAGGCTATTTATTTGATAAAAGACTGAGCATTTGTGCTGTCCGTAGGGCTAGCTCGAATGCTCGGTGTAATGATAATTATGCTTGGAGCGTATAAACCGCCGAAGACAGAGCATCAGTGATGATATAAATAGGGCTACTACAGCGTTAGTTTTTTCAGGTACTCCTTGAGGTTGCTCGTGCGGGTAGTCTGCCCTATCTTAGATACCATATGGACTAAGCGTATTTACTTATTTCGATGCAGACAATTTTTCAAGTGACGCTGGGAATGCCTGCGCATCCTCTCTGAAGTAAACTTGATAGCGTTCTTCAAACCCAGCTCTTGGGGAAATTCGGCCGTCTAATAAAGAGGGATGGAGGCCGTCTACAAAGTACATTGCGACGTCTTGTTTATCCTTAGTTTTGATCGCGCCTCTTGGTATGAGGTTAAAAAAATCTTTGACATGCGAGCGTGATTCTTCTGAGATGTTGATGTTATTGGCTTCGCCTGAAGCTTCTAATCTGGCGGCTCGATTCACCGTGCTACCCCAAATATCGAAGGCGAATTTTTTGATGCCTACTACGCCTGCAATCACCGGTCCTGAATGTATGCCTACTCGTATTTCCCAATCGGGATAGTCTTCGCGGCTGCTAAGCTCCTTAGTGATTTCGATGCACTCTATCGCCGCCAAAATCATATCAGCGCAATGCGCCAAATTACGGCCAGGTACACCAGAAACAGCCATGTAGCAATCGCCAATAGTCTTTAGTTTCTCGACATTATATTTATCGCATATTTTGTCGAACTCGGTGAAGTATTCATTCAATACCTCAACCAGTTTATCAACCGACAACTTCTCTGTTGAGAGAGTAAAGCCTTTAATATCAGCAAACATCACGGTGGCCGCAGAATAGTACTGTGGGGCTACTTTGCCGTTGTCGACTAATTCATCGGCAGTAGATTTAGGTAAGATGTTTAACAATAAATGTTGTGATCTCTCACGTTGCTCATTAACGATTCTATATTGCTCATCAAGCTTGTCTCGGGCCTCGAGTAAGCGGCTGCCCATGTCGTTAAAACTTTCAGCAAGATCATGCAATTCGTCTTTAGATTTGTCATCAATACGATGATCTAAATCGCCCGCGCCAATCTTTTCAGCGCCTAATTGGAGGCTCGTTAAACGGCTCATTAAGTCCCTAGAAAACCATATTAAGATCAGCATTAAAAATAATGTTGAGCCTAAAAACACCGATGTCGAGAGCTTGTTGGTTAATGCAGAAGTAGCGGCGTAATTTTCCCGGGCCAGTTTAATTCTAGATTCTTCGGCTTGAATTAGTGCCGGCAGATAAATTTGCATTACCTCATTGGCTAAAGGCTCGGCATTAATCGCCAACTCCATTAACGCTTCGGTATGATCTCGACCAAAGTAGAGATAGAATCGGCGCCATGACTTAATCAATGCCTCATATTTGGCACTCAGATCGGTCAGTTCCTGACTGCTTTCAGACCCTACACTGCTAGAAATACGGGCGATACTCTCGGCCACTGCATCGGTTTGTGCATCAAAACGCTCAATGTCTTTTGGGTGTAGGGCTAGGTCTTCTGTGCCGCTAACAAATTGCCCCATAATGGTGTTTTGCTTGCTCAGGTCATTCAGGCCCCGTTGAGTCTCGCCTAGCGCGATCTGTACCTCGGTAGCAAGTCGTAACTCTTCAATAGCGTTATTACTTTTGCTTTTGCTCTAAAAATATACTGACAGATTCGCCCCAGAAAATGCCACAACGAGCGCAAAGATTAGAATCAGTTTGCCGCCGATATTCATGATTGATCGCGCCGTATATCCACTGAAAAGCTACTTAAAGACCAGAGGGTAACCTTCATCGCCAGGAAGAATGCCATCGACCTTTAAGACCTTGGCATCTGGTGGTACTTCAGCATTATCTACAAATGCGATGGCTCCCGGAATTCGACTGACTAATATTTCCGCCATCTTATTTGATAGAACAACTTTAGGACCAGAAGCCGCTTCTGTCCGAAACACTTTTGATATCCAAAATTGCCGATATTGAGGCTCGCTCATCTTCATTACTTCACCCAATACAGTATCCCGTTCCCAAGAAACTGGGGCCTGAATAAGTAAGGTTACAAGCCCTCCTCCTTCCCAAAACCGAATATCACCCAACAATATAAGCCTAAGGTCTTCAGTGGAAATATTGTCTTGTGGCACAGTCGGGTTAACGATCACTACCAAACTTCGTTTGTTGTCAGCGTTAACATCGTCTTCTGAAAAGCTTTTTGAGGCGGAGCATAATAAGAAGAAGACTAGGAGCACTTTAATATGTTGCATCGTATAACTCTCAATATGAACTATTTTTGTAAACTTGGAATGAGTCGAATGGAGCCTAGAAAAAGGCCGAAAATTGACCGTGGATGCTCTCGATAGAGAGGTCATCATCTTTCAAGTCGTCATGCCTAATTTCAAATTTAATCGCCGAGTTGTCGGTGACATCGTAGCGAATACCTATGGTTTGGCGATCCTTTGATTGAAGGCCAGTAAACACATAGTCGTTTTCATCAGTGTCTAGGTAATCTAAACGTACATAAGGCCTTAATCGGCCTTCCCATGCAGGAAGCCGATGACTGTATTGAAGATACGCACCATAGTTGCTTGTGTTGCCACCAGCATCTTGAGAATCATGCTTCACCATAGAAGCTTCAGCCAAAAAATCACCGACGTTGCCTGAGTATCGAAAATGAGTGGTGAAAACTTGCTCTTTAAACGTTGAGCCGTCACTGTTCTTGAGGTCACCAATCCAAGTAGAGCCGCCATAATTGAG
>JAESTB010000520.1 GCA_016763815.1 Arenicella sp. | reverse complement strand
GCATGTCGAGTATTGGTTCAGCGGCGTTCTCTGGCTTAATCTTAGTGTTCATTGTACTGTTCTTGACCTTGCGCCCGATTGTTGCGTTTTGGGTGTCGGCCGGTGTAGCCACGGCTTACGCTGGCACCTTTGTGTTTATGCCGATGCTAGGTATTTCGCTGAATATGCTGTCAACTTTTGCGTTTCTATTGGTGCTCGGCATTGTGGTTGATGACGCGATTATTATCGGCGAGCGTATTCATACCGAGGTGGAATCGGGGAATACCGGTTTAGAGGGCGCTGCGGGCGGTGCGTATAGAGTATCTAAACCCGTTATTTTCGGCGTGCTAACGACTATTATTGCGTTTCTTCCTTGGTTGTTCATCAGTGGCATAACATCTGAATTTACTCGCCAAATAAGCTGGGTAGTAATTCTAGCGTTAGGGTTTTCGTTGATCGAATCGCTGCTTATCTTGCCAGCGCATTTGGCCAATATTAAGCCGGTTAACCCGACCAGTAAGATCGCCCGTATGCAGAGCCGAATATCGGAGAGTATCGTATGGTTCGGCGACGTTAAATATGGCGCCTTCTTAGAAAAGGTATTGAAGGCCCCTGGCATAACGTTCATTGCTTTTGTTGGCTTTTTTATCGTTGTTGCATTCGGAATTATGGGCGCTGGCTACGTAAGAACATCATTCAATCCAGAAGTGGAGGCGTCTCAGGTTAACGTTGATATTCAACTTCGTGAAGGTACTACCTACGAGCGAGCGCTAGAGATTTTGGGGCAACTACAGAGCGCTCAAGAAGCCTTGGTTGCTGATGTTGAAGCCAATGCTGAGGAGGGTGAAAATAGTGCGGTAATCGAAAATTGGTATACGCGCTCACGCAAAGACAGTGTTATCGCAATCATGCGCTTAGCACCAGCCGAAACCCGTGCTCTTACGGCTAAAGAAGTTGGCCTTGATTTGCGTGAACGTATTGGTGTAATTCCAGAGGCGAAAAGCGTTTCGGTTGGTTATAATATGGATAATAACGGCGCCGATATGGACATATCGGTTCGGCACCCGAACCTAGAGCAGCTACAGCTAGCCGTCGATGAAATTACTGAAAAACTGCGTCAGTATGACTCCCTATATGATGTGTCGAATAACCTAGACAGTGCTAGTGAAGAGCTACGTTTTGACTTGAAACCCGGAGCGGAACAAACAGGCATTACATTAGGTCAAGTAATGCAGCAGGTTCGCCAAGCTTATTATGGTGATGAAGTTCAGCGTTTGCCGCGCGCCGCGCAAGACGTCAAGGTCATGGTGCGCTACCCACGTGAGAGCCGTAATTCGCTTGAGAGCTTAAAGCATTTTCGAGTACGAACCGCCGATGGCCGAGAAATTCCTCTCACCTCATTAGTTGATATTTCGTATGGACCAGGATTGAAGGAGATCCGCCATTGGGACGGTTTAAGAGCTGGACGAGTACAAGCCTATTTGAGAGAGCCCGTGCTTGATGAGATAATGAAAGATTTAGATGAAAATTTCTTTCCAGAGCTCGAAGAGAAGTACCCTGGCCTGACCCGAGCAGCGGTAGGTGAACAAGTAGCCGAAGCTGAATTTGGTACTGAAATACTTGGCTTATTATTGATCGCAGTAGGTGCTATATACTTTTTATTGGCGATGGCATTCAAGAGTTATTTTCAACCCATGGTGATTCTTGTGGCGTTGCCGTTTGCGTTTGTTGGGGCGGTTATTGGCCATTTACTATTCGACGTCTCGTTTTCCTTAATCAGTTACTTCGGCGTGATCGCGGCCTGTGGTGTGGTAATTAACGACAATCTAGTGTTGGTAGATTCGTTTAAAATCAATCTTAGCCGAGGCCTCAACGTTGCCGACTCGATTATTAGAGCAGGGCGCTCACGCTTTCGACCAATATTGATTACTTCGATTACCACCTTTGTCGGTTTGGTACCTTTGATGCTTGAGCAATCGAGTCAGTCCGCATTCTTGAAGCCAACCGTTATCTCTCTAGCGTTTGGCTTGGTTGTGGCATTTTTTGTGACATTATTCTTAGTTCCAGCGCTATTGGTTTTAGGTGATAAATTCTGGCATCGGATACGCGGTGTCGGAAAGTCAATTCGGTTGCGTGCGAGCTATGAAAAAGCTAAATTTGATTCCTGATACCTCTCGTTGTAGAGAATTCAATTTTAATCAAATTTAGAGAATCAAATGAGCAAACAAATTATTAACTTTGACGCCCGTGATACCAGCACGGGCATTGACCCATTATTTATTCAGCGCTGGTCACCAAGAGCGTTTCAGAAGACCACCATTGATGACCCGACCATGCATCGGATAATGGACGCAGCTCGTTGGTCTCCTTCATGTTTTAACGCTCAGCCCTGGCGCTTTTATACTTCGACTGACAACACCTTTGACGACTTTTTAAACCTATTAGTCGAAGGTAATCAAGGTTGGGCGAAAGACAATGCAGTAATTGGTTTCCTAGTTGGCGAAAAAAACTTTGAGCACAATGGTAAGCCAAACCAGTGGTCTGCATTTGATAGCGGCGCTGCTTGGATGTCGATGACACTGCAAGCTCGTATGGAAGGCTTATATACCCACGGAATGGGCGGCATTAAGGCTGCTGAAGCGGCGACTTATCTAGACTTAGATACTGACAAGTCAGAGGTGTTAATGGGCTTTACCATCGGCAAGTTGGCCGACTTAAGCCAACTTGATGATGAACAACGTAAAAACGAAACGCCAAATTCGCGAAAAGATTTATCCGAAATCTGGCATTCAGTTTAGTTTTACTGACTCGACTTTTCTGGCCTAACTAACTTTCCCAACTAGGCTAGTCGAGAATGGATCTAACAGACGCTTCGAAGATGTCGACTATTTGGTCGACTTCTTCTTTAGTGGTTACCAATGGCGGTGAAAACGCGACTGAATCCACCGACGGAAGCGGTCTAGCAATTAGCCCGTTCTCATAACACTTAGTAGTAATTTTACCCGCGGTCTTTAAGCTTGGATCTAAAAATACTTTATTTTCAGCATCTTGCATTAGTTGTACCGCCGCAATCATACCTCGGCCACGGACTTGGCCGACAAAGTTATCGTTGGCGAACCGTTGATTCAATAGTTTATGAAAATAGGCACCAACATCGGCTGATTTCTCAACTAATTTTTCGTTTTCGATGATATCTAGATTAGCCATCGCTACCGCCGCACCGATTGGGTGCCCGGCGTAGGTATAACCATGTGCGAAACTGCCGTACTTAGCTGAACCCTGTTTAATAACATCCCAGATTTCTTCGGTAATGAATGACGCCGAAAATGGGAAGTAGCCACTGGTTAGTGCTTTCGCCGTCGTTATCATGTCAGGTTTAATGTCGTATACCTCGCTACCAAACCAGGTTCCCAAACGTCCGAAAGCGCAAACGACTTCGTCAGCAATAAATAAAAGGTCGTATTTTTTAGTCACCTTTTGAATCTCAGCAAAATATCCCTCAGGCGGAGTGATTACCCCACCCGCGCCCATGACCGGCTCGGCGATGAAGGCGCCAACGGTCTCGGGCCCTTCTTTTAGAATCATGTCCTCGAGTTGCTTTGCACGCCGTTTAGAGAATTCTAATTCGCTTTCGCCCTCTAAGCCGTGACGGAAGTAATCTGGGGATTCAGTATGCAGCACTCCCTCTATCGGTAAATTGAAGTCTTTATGAAACGATGGTAGACCGGTTAAACTCGCGGTCGCGATAGAGGTGCCGTGATAGGCCTGCCAGCGGGAGATGATTTTCCGTTTTTCGGGTTTACCAATTAGGTTGTAGTAATACCAGACAATTTTCATCAAACTATCGTTGCCGTCTGAACCGCCACTGGCGAAAAATACTTTCGACATATTTTTCGGCGCTAAGCTGAGTAAACGCTCAGCCAACTCTATTTGTGGCACGTTCGACATGCCGGTAAACGTATGGTAATAGCTCAGATTGCTTGCGGCAGTGTGCATCGCGTCGGCTAATTCAGGGCGACCATAACCAACGTTCACGCACCAAAGCCCCGCAACGGCGTCAATCAGACGGTTACCATCGGTGTCTTGTAAATAGATACCTTTACCAGATTGCATGATCCTCGAGCCGGTTTTAGCGAACTCGTTAGCATTGGTCGACGGGTGTAAGATGGTATTAGCATCAAGTTGTTTCAGGTCTTTTTGATCGTTTGACATAAATGGTCGCTAGCAAAATTGTGTGATTAGATGCAATAAAGTTAGCATAGAGATGCGCAAAGCTAAGCACTCAATTTGAATTCGATATATGATTCTAATGTGCCCAAACCGACAAATGAATCTGCGGAAGGGCTAAACAGATATGATAGATAATTGGGGTAGGGTATGGCCGATGTCAGTAAAATTAACAAAATTGATTTAAAGATACTTTCGATTCTTCAAACCAATGCACGAATCACCAATCAACAATTAGCCGAGCAGGTTCACCTCTCAGCCAGTGCTTGTTTGAGCCGTGTCAAGCGTTTGGAATCAGACGGAGCACTTAAACGTTACGTCACTGAAATTGACCTTGATCGTTTAGCGCCACACGTTGAGGCGTTTACCGAGGTCACTTTGGAGAACCACTCACCGGATGACTTCAGATGTTTTAATACGGCGATCGCTGCTGTTGCCGAAGTTACTGATAGCTATAAGATCAGCGGCGCGTATGACTATTTGTTGAAATTTGTTTGCACTGATGTGAAAGCATACAACACTGTTAGCGAGAGTTTAATCACCAGCGGCATTGGTATCGCGAAAATGAACACCTTGATCATCTTAGAACGGACTAAGGAATTCTCAGGTTTCCCTCTAGACCTATTGATAGATCTTTCATAAGGAAGCGTTGGTCTTATAACTGTAGTTGTATCGCAATGGTTGTCTAGCGGTAGTTATGTGATTTTAATAGCGGATCGTTAGCTCTGTTAATGCATTGAGGTCTTTGGCTTTTAATTACCTTGGCTGTAAGCCCAGACATCTATGCCCAGCCGCTGCGTAAAGCGTCGATAAAGTCAGTCTCGTCGCTGCACATTCGACGGCAAAGTCAATCTCACACCGCATAATCTCATCATGCGGCTTCGATCTT
>JAESTB010000519.1 GCA_016763815.1 Arenicella sp. | reverse complement strand
GGGGCAAAAATTTGTTATAAAAGCCATGGACATTCTCAGTAGCCAATGGTCACTAGAGCGGTTTTCTGGATCAACTGGCGGCATCCATGGTGTCGATTCACATGCTTCAGGTGATGGCTTAGGTGTTTGCGATTGCGCTATCCATGATAATGTCGGCAGTATACGAAATACACCTTTTTATTAACCTTTGCTCTAGTTGCATGGTAAAGGGTGAGTCTTTCATGTAGGCTGCGCGAGATTAGAACCAGAGAAAAATCCTTATGAAGTTTGCCGACCTAGGCCTATCAAAACCGTTACTCGATGCCATTGAATTACAAGGCTACACTGAGCCTTCTCCTATTCAAGCGAAAGCGATACCTCATGTTATTGCGGGTAGAGATGTAATGGCCGCTGCACAAACTGGCACCGGCAAAACGGCTGGCTTTACACTTCCTATTCTGCACCGTCTCAGTAACACGCCAAAACCCTCAGGCAAGGGTAATCAGGCGCGTGCTTTGGTGTTGACGCCAACCCGTGAGTTGGCTGCGCAAGTCGCGGCCAGTGTCGAGACCTATGGTCAAAATCTAAAAATTAAAACCGCTGTTGTTTTTGGTGGCGTTAAGATTAACCCGCAAATGCAAAAGCTACGAGGAGGTGTTGATGTTTTAATTGCTACCCCCGGCCGCTTGTTAGACTTGCACAATCAAAATGCGATTCAGTTTGACCAGCTTGAAGTGCTTGTACTCGATGAGGCTGACCGTATGCTGGACATGGGTTTTATCCATGACATTCGACGTATCATCAAAATGTTGCCGAAAAAGCGCCAAAACTTATTGTTTTCAGCGACTTTTTCGAATGATATCCGTCAACTGGCCAAAACCATCGTGCACGACCCTATCGAGGTATCGGTAAGCCCAGCAAATAGTACAGTAGACAGCGTTCAACAAAGTTTGATTGCGGTTGAAAAGACTGATAAGACCCAAGTATTGACTCGCCTAATTGTCGAGAATGATTGGTTTCAAGTGTTAGTTTTTTCTAGAACTAAGCATGGTGCCAATCGTTTAGTTAAACAGTTGGTTGCTAAAGGTGTCGAGGCGTCAGCAATTCACGGTAATAAAAGCCAAGGGGCGCGCACTAAGGCGCTGGCTGAATTTAAGGCGGGTAAGGTCAGAGTGTTGGTTGCCACTGATATCGCTGCTCGAGGAATTGACATTGATCAGCTACCTCATGTGGTCAACTTTGACCTGCCACAAGTAGCCGAAGATTATGTACATCGTATCGGCCGTACCGGTCGTGCCGGTGCAAGTGGTGAAGCAATTTCATTGGTTTCTCACGATGAATTTAAACTTTTGGTCGCGATTGAACGGCTGATCAAAAAAGAGGTGCCTCGCAAGCATCTTGATGGTTACCAACCGCTTAACGATTTGCCAGGTTCAAAGGGTGATTTTCGTGATATCAAGCCTAACAAGCCAAAAAGTAAAGGAGGCAACTCGAGTGGAAGCCGAAATCAGAATTCCAAGTCTGATGGCGCGGGTAGGAGTAGCAAGAAGCGCAGCTCAAACGTTAAAAAACAGCCTAACCAGGCGACGCCTTCCCGTGCTGGCCGTAATGCACGCCGTGCTAAAGCGGGTAAGAAAGTAGCTCCTGAGCGTTCCGGCTCGAATGACTCTAGTGCAAGAGATAAAGGCTCGAGTCGATCGTATAGCAACCCAAATCGCTCAAACAATACGGTCGGCTAACTTGTCTCTGTTTGACCGATTTTCGCTAGCACAGCGATCACTTATCTCGTCGGTGGCAGGTTTTTTGTTTTATGGGGTTTGGGCCTTCTTGGTTAATATCACGCACGGACCACAAGCGGCGATAAAAGCCGCCTGCGTACAAGGAGCTTACAGTTTTTTGGTTACTTTAGGGATGACCTTAATGCTTGAAGCTATGTATCGTAGTTTGCTTAAGTTGACCGGTTTTTATTGGTTTAGTAGCTTTGTTACCGTTATTATATGTTGCGCGCTGGTGTTTACTGGCTCATGGACGTTGACCGTGGCTGCCGGAACGCCGGAAGTGTTTGAGACCGTTATTCTCGGTTACTTTATCGGCGCGATGTACAGTTCATCTTACGTTTTTGGACTTTTAAAGAAAAGCCAATCCTAATTATTGCTTGCTTGTATATGATTGAAAAATACTTAACTATTAGTCTAATAGAGACCTCAGCATAACTCGACGAACGGATAAAAATGCCTGTAATGCCGCCACTTTTCATTGAAAAAATTCCAAGCTATTTTTATCTCGTCCCTGATTTATGTATAGGTCTCTAGTAGTTAATTAAATTTGTAAGATTCGCTCTCTACCGGCGGTCTATATCAGCAACTTTTTTAAACGATTCGGCATCATACATTTTAATGAATATAGCCCTACTTATTCTGCTTATATACATTGTCGCGGTTATGCAGATGCATTATCGCGGCAAAGTTCGTTTAAGTGTGCCTAGGCAATTTTTGACTCATACTAATTATCTTGCGCCCTACAATCTTCTGATGAACCTCTTTTCAACGTTGCCAAACAAGCCGTTATTGAATACTGATGACTTAGCCGAGCTAAAGGTGTTACGTGACAATTGGGAAGTTATGCGTGATGAGGCACTCCAGCTAGCCGCGCAAGGAGAAATTAAGGCTGCGGACGGCCTGAACGATGCAGGCTTTAATTCGTTTTTTAAAACAGGTTGGACTCGCTATTACTTGAAATGGTATGGCGATCCGCTTGATTCGGCTGAGCGACAATGTCCGAAAACAATTGAAATTTTGAAACAAGTGCCGTCAGTCAAAGCAGCGATGTTTGCTAGCTTACCACCGGGTGGTCTTTTGACACCGCATCGAGACCCGTTTGCGGGCGCATTGCGCTATCACTTGGGGTTGGTGACGCCGAACCATGATGACTGCTATATTTTGGTCGATGGCGAGAAGCATGTTTGGCATGACGGTAAGGATGTTTTGTTCGATGAAACCTTTATCCATGAAGCGCATAATAATACTGACACTAATCGTATTATTTTATTTTGTGATGTTAATCGCCCGATGAAGCTCGACATCATTAATAAGTTTAATACTTTTATGAGTTCGACATTAATGAGAGCGACCGCCACACGCAATGACCAAGGTGACCCAGTTGGCATGGTCAACAGAGTGTTTTCAAAAGTGTACTCTATTCGCGTGGTTTCTCGACGAATTAAACGTTGGAATAAGCCTTTTTATAAAGTCCTTAAGTACACATTATTCCTAACGATGCTGTATTTGGTTTTTTTCTAGTAGAGACCTTTTCACCAATCAAGATTGAAATGACAAGGAGGTAAAATGCGACTAATT
>JAESTB010000518.1 GCA_016763815.1 Arenicella sp. | reverse complement strand
CTGGAGCGGTATCAGCAGCAAGAATATAAATCAGAAGAGCGAATAGCGTATCAAACATCTGATTTATTTCGTTCTGAAAGCTTACCCTCCAACTTCCTCAATCAATTGCCGTTTGTTAAGGCTAAGGGTCTATCGTTTGAACTACGTTACCCAAATTGGGGGCTGAAGCAAACAAACACCGATGCAGTGGCAAGTAAGCAAGTGATCTTTCATCACGGCCACTATATCGAACCACTTTATCGTTTGATGACAACGGTTAACCAGTTGATCAGCAATATCGAAGACCCGTCTATTGAAGAGCTGGAGCGACAAAATGGCGGTTGGATCAACTTTTTCTGGTCGAGCCTTGGTGCATCACCGGCCCAGCGTGACAATGCCGTATTGTTGTTCGATATCATGCAGAACCCAGCTGCGACCTATAAGTACTCGCAACGATTGGCAAGACTGGTAGGGGATTACCTGAGTACTCAGGTCGGAATGTCACCCAGCAATACAATCATAAATAACCTTACATTAGAAAAGTTAATGACCGGTATTTTCAGCTCGACTCTGGGCCGGGGCTTTCAAGCTGAACGAGCGAGTAGCAAAAATGCCCTGTCGGAAGAAGGTTGGGAAGGGTTGCACTGGTATCTATCTAAGCCACTTTACCGCCAAATTCTTGAAGCCTCTATATCTCAGGGACTACCGGCACCGATTAACCCAAAGACGATAGAAACCGAGACCACTTTTATCTTTGGTCACACTCATAAACCGTTTCAGGATTCATTAGGTGTTAAAGGATTTAAGGCTCCGGTCAAAATTCTTAATTCGGGTGGCTGGGTGGTGGACCAGCCCGGTTTCAGCTCGATTCAGGGCGGTGCCGTAATATTTGTCGATGAACACCTTAACAGCGCATCATTACGCTTGTTTCAGGCTCCAGTGAATGGCGAAATGCCCGCCGTCAAGGCAGAGGGGGTCTCCGGTAGCGAGGCCGACAGCAACGCTCTGCTAAAAAAGATGCAGGAAAACCTTGAGCCTGAACATTGGGAGGCTTTTCAGAACAGTGCGCGCGAGGCGATTGAACTTCGTGCGATGGAAGTTCGGGATCGTTTTTTTGACCGCAACTCAAGTGACGGAGTAAAGCAATATGGCTAAGGTAACTGAAGGACAGTCAAACGCCCGGATTTCAAAAGGGGTTACCGAGCTCATCGATGGAAAAAACTACAGTGTGGTGGTGGTTGGTTCTGGTTATGGTGGCAGCATTGCTGCCTCGCGAATGGCACGAGCAGGCCAGGATGTCTGCCTTTTGGAGCGTGGTCACGAAATTCGACCGGGAGAGTATCCGTCCAGTTTGGGAGAGGTGACAGACCAGACCCAGATTCGTACCGATAGCAACCCCGGCTCACCACAGGGTAAACCGACCGCGCTGTTTGATTTACGAGTAAACGAAGATGTTAGCGCACTGGTAGGCTGTGGCCTAGGTGGTACCTCGTTAATTAATGCCAATGTTTCGTTGCAGCTCAACGAGGCTGTCTTTAAACGCGACGGCCTCGAATGGCCTAAGGAGTTCCGTGATCAGCCAGACCTACTAAAAAAATATTACCAGTTAGCACGCGAAGGCCTTGGCGCTAACCCGTATCCTCAACCTGACGACAAAGATGCCCAAGGCTACAAGCCATTGAATAAGCTTCTGGCCTTGGAGAAATCAGCAATTGCCCTTGGTGTAGAGGTCACTCGGCCTGATATCAATGTGACCTTTAACCAGGATAAAGCCAATCACTTTGGCTTTCGCCAAGCAAAGTGTAATTTGTGTGGTGATTGTTGTTCTGGTTGCAATGTCGGCGCGAAAAACACCACGCTGATGAACTACCTGCCGGACGCTAACGCACACGGTGCGGAACTATTCTGTAATGCCTCAGTTAAGTACATCGAAAAAGCCGCAGAAGGTTGGATTATTCACATAAGGCCTACCGAAGGATCTCGTAAAACCAAAAAGAGTAAGACTATAAAAGCCAAGGTATTGATACTGGCTTCGGGCACATTAGGCTCAACTGAAATCATGCTGCGCTCAAAAGCCAAAGGGCTATTGTGCTCCAACAAGCTTGGTCAGCATTTTTCCGGAAACGGCGATCAGCTAGCATTTGGTTACAACAGCTATTGGAAGGACAACAACGAACATTCTGACCCGCTGTTAAGGGAAGACGGCGCTCCGCGATACGAAAGCATTTACAGCGTTGGTATGGGTGACAATGAGCTATCCGAGATACAGATGCCTGGGCCGTGTATTACCGGTGTTATCGACTTGCGTAACGACAGCCGGTCGATTAATGATCAGCTGGTGATACAGGAAGGTGTTGCCCCCGGCGCGTTTGCCAGCGTAGTACTAGGCGGGCTGGTGTTTGGCGCGGCCGGCAACGCAAATTTCCTACGTTATGGTGCGGCTCAGGCTGAGACTAGGCTACGAGACATCCAGACCGTAGCTACTGCGGTGCAAGATGACCCGGCATCATTGAGTAGTTTGGCGTATGAAGGGGCGATCAGTCGAACGCAAAATTACTTGATGATGAGTATGGATAAATCTGCAGGTGAGCTTAAGCTAAAACAAGACACCGCTGTCATACACTGGCCCGATGCGGGCAAGGGTGACGACATTAAGAGCCACCACAACACCATCGCTCGTGTCAACGATGCGATACAAGGTCAACTTATAAAAAACCCTTTATGGGGCGACGCGTTTGGCAATAAGCTAATCACAGTTCATCCATTGGGCGGATGCCGCATGGCCGATGACCATCATTCTGGCGTTGTAAACCATAGCAGCCAAGTATTTGATTGCGGTGACGACGATTCGGTATATGACGGATTGTATATTTGTGATGGCTCAGTATTGCCAGGTGCCATTGGAGTAAACCCTTTGTTGACGATCAGCGCCTTAGCTGAACGTTGCTGCGAACTGATCGCCGAACAACGGGGCTGGAATATAGATTACCAAAGTAAGGCAAAAAGCAGCAACACACCAAGCTATTCAACTACTTCGGTAGGGCAATCTGAGCAAAGTGCTGAGCTCGCAATATCGCCGGTTTTGGCAGATGAAATAGCTCAGTTGGCGGATCAAGTTGCGCAACCTGAAGAAGTTCAGATGGGCGCTAATAGTTCCCGCACGAAACGTTCTGAGGATAAGAAAAAACTACGGCGCCTTCTTAGTCAGGCTGCGACTACCCTGCTAGACCTTCATGATGAAAAACTTATCACAACCTTCGATTTTTCTGAGTCGATGCGCGGCTATGTAGATCAAAGTAACAATCATCGAGCGCAAACGGTGTTGACTAAGCGAGATTATCAGCGCGCTTATGCAGGCGGAAGATCTGTCGAGAATTCACTACAATTGAAAATGACGATTCAAATCCCTGACTTACATCAACTTATCAAAGATCGGCACTACCGTTGTGATGTAAAGCAAGGAGAAGTAATTCTAGCGAACCAAAGCCTGCCAATTAACTCCGGCACCTTTCAACTATTGGTGCCGGATTCTGACGCTATTGAAAGCTGGATAATGTTGTATGAGCTAGACTTTGAAGATCAAAACGGAACCCAACTTAAACTAGTCGGGCGCAAGACCCTTCATAGTGCTGAGGGTTCTCATTGGTGGACAGATTTAAGCACATTGAACGTCGATATTTTTACAGCCGACAAGCGACTGCCAAAGCGTCTCTACAGCGGCATCGCCGAATTGACATTACAAGATCTGATTAAAATGGTGAGTACCTTTGAAGCAAAGCTTGGCGACGGAGTTATGAGAAAGTTACTGGGAAATAATATTTATCGGTTGGTTAAGTTGACTGGTAACGCCGGTGCAATAAAAAGTAGCATCGGCACTTATTACCTAACTAAGCTAGCCGCATCACTGGGTGAAACGGTGTTCCGTGCGTATGGTGGGCTGCTCTCAACTCTCAACAATTATCCAAACAAAGATTTGGCACAGTATGTGCCACCCCTACGGTTAACTCCGGAGGAGTTTCCACTTATTAAGACCGCAGACGGTTCCACTATAAAGCTCACATGTTATCGATCTAAAACGCAAAACTCGATAAAGGCAGCGCATAGTCATTTGCCGGTTATTCTTGCGCCGGGCATGGGGGTTAAAGCATCCTCTTTTGCGGCTGAGACAGTGGACTGTAATCTAGTAGAGTTCCTTACCCGTCAAGGTCGAGAGGTATGGCTATTTGATTATCGTGCCAGTGCCGATTCAGGTGTTTCACACCGCCCATTCACGATAGGCGATATTGCCCAGTACGATTGGCCGGCGGCGATTGATTTTGTCGCCAAGCATTCTGAGATATCCCAAGTTCAAATTGTGGCCCACTGTGTCGGCTCGCTGAGCTTGCTGATGAGCTTGTTAAAGGAGTTCATTAGTAAGGATCAGATTCGATCTATTGTCTCGTCACAGCTAACCTTGCATCCGGTAACGAATTGGCTGAATAATGCGAAAGCTGATCTCGGCGTTATTGAACAACTAAAAAGTATCCCGCTGATTAGTCAAATGGGTAACGTGCTGGATATGAATTCTGGCACCACTGGGTTCGATCGAATATTTGATGTGATGGCTTATCAGATACCCACGCCAAAGGGAGAAGAATGCAATAATCCTGTTTGTCATCGAATACTAGCGGCTTACGGGCCCTCTTATTTGCACTCTCAGCTGAACCATGCAACGCATCTAAAACTTGCCGATTGGTTTAGTACTATTAACCTCGATTCGTTTCGACAGTTAACGCATATGATCAGAGCAGGTCATGTTGTTGACGCTGATGGAAAAAACAGTTATTTAGCGGGCATTGCGCGCGCCGATTCACACACCCCTGCTGAGAATACTATTGATCAACTCGACCTGCCAATCACCTTCATGGCCGGTGCGCTGAACCTAGAGTTTCTGCCGCAAACCTCGGCTCGCACCTATGAATGGCTTCGTGCCCACAACTCTCTGAGCGAGCATAAGTATCACCGGCACGTATTTGAGCATTACGGGCACATGGACTGTTTTATTGGAAAAAACGCCAGTATCGACATATTTCCTAAGATATATTCTTGGTTAGAGAAGCACGATTGAACCGAACTATAGCTAAATAAACTATTATGCCTGGACTAAAAATACTAATCGTCGATGATCATGCATTGTTTCGTAGCGGCCTATGTTTCTTGTTAGAAGGACTGGGCCAAGAGATTGAAATTGTCGAAGCAGGCAGCTGCGAGCAGGCGCTGGAGGTGTGCGAGGAGACGACAGAGTTAGTCCTGCTGGATTACCACTTGCCAGATTGTAATGGTGATTTTGACGCCCTAAAAAAAATTAAAACTAAGTTCCCGTCATCGACGGTGGTAGTCTTATCCAGCGAGGATGATCAAGCGATCATTCGAGGAGCGGTTGAGTTGGGTGCAGCGGGTTTTATCCCCAAATCATCTACCCCGAGCGTTATGATCACGGCACTCAAATCGGTTCTCGCTGGCGGTATTTATCTACCCGCAATGGCCTTCGCCTCGGCCAAAATTAAAGATACAAGCGCTAATACTTCGTTTGCAATAGAAGGTAGCATCCCGTTGGATCAAAGCCTTGTTTCGCAACTATCTGGTCGACAACTAGAAGTGTTGACCGGCGCTATAAAAGGCAAACCCAACAAAGTGATCGCACGAGAATTAAATATAGCCGAAGGAACAGTAAAAGCGCACTTGTCGATAGCATACCGAGTTATCAATGTTAAGAATCGAACTGAGGCGGTTTATCTGGCGGCTAAGTTAAAGTTTGGTTTATAAATCGCAAAATTTACCCTTGCATCTAAAAGTTTAGATAAACCTAAGTTGCATACAAAAGTTGCATACAAAAGCAAAAATCTAGGATTAACCCTAGAGCTCAATAATGACGGCGTGGGCTAAAGTTGTTAAAAGTTACTTAGCCGTATCACGTAATACTTCCTGTATCGCGGCCTGCATTTGATCCGAGTAAATAGGCTTATGAAGTAGTTTCGCGTTAACGCTCGACGCTTCGCGTAACCTGTCTGGAGCCGTATCGCCGGTAATCATAATCGCTGGGATATTCGGGTGTAGGGACCGAATAGCCTCCAATGCATCTATGCCGCTGTCGTGATTGCGTAGCCGTAAATCGACAATCGCTAGCTCTGGTGATTGGGTTCTGGCCAGCTCCAATGCTTCTTCAGTGGTTTCAGCAGACAGAACCACGCAGTCGAGTGCTTCCAAGTAGATCTTAGTTGCCAAAAGAATATCGGTCTCATCGTCAACCACCAATACTCGTAACCGGCTAAACGAGTAAACAGGTTTTTTCTGCTGCGCCTCAGTTTCTATTTGAGAACCTTTGTTCAGGCGGAGAGTAAACTCTGTTCCCTCGCCAGAATTTGATTGAAGCTCCAATTTGACATCCAATAGTAGGCAAAGTCTGCTGACAATCGAAAGACCTAGTCCTAAGCCCTTACTCCGATCTCTATGCGGGTTATCGATCTGATAAAACTCTTCAAACACTAGTTTTTGTTGATCCTGGGCGATTCCGATACCAGTATCCTTTATGGTTATAACTACGTCATTACCACAGCTGACATTCAAATCAATTTGCCCAACTTCAGTATACTTAATTGCGTTAGCAATCAGGTTCCGCAGCAGCCTTTCAAGCAACGTGCCATCAGTAAACGCTATAACAGGCTCTGGAGCATCTAGGTTAATAGAAAGCTGTTTTTCATTGGCGAATGATAAAAACTCACGTTTTAAACCACGGGCAATAACGGTTACGTCAGTATCATCAAGCTTTGCGGTAATGACGCCGGCGTCGAGTTTGGATATATCCAACAAAGAATCCAATTGAACCGCTAAGCTGTGCAGGGCTTTATCCATCGTGTCGGTGATTTCAGTAACTCTGTCGTCGGTATTCATATTGCTGGCGTTTCGCGACATCAGTGCTGCGGTCAGTAACGATAGGGTGTGTACAGGCTGGCGTAGGTCATGGCTGGCGGCGGCCAGAAATCTGGTTTTAGCCGCATTCGCCGCTCGCGATTCGGCCAGAGATTCTAATAGTAGACGATTAACATCGGCGTACTTCAGCCGCATCTCCACTGAATTACTGAACAGCCGGTGAATATCTTTTGAAACGCTGATAAGAACAAAATTCATGAACACAATAAACGCGCTCAACGCGTAGGCCTTCCATGTTCCGTCGCCGTCTGAGTGTGGAAACAATGCCCACATTATCGCCAATGATATTGAAACCACGAATACGTAAGGAGTAGTCGCCTCAGCAAAACCAGCGTTGCTGACGACAACACCAATGACTAGAAATCCCATAACCAATGTTACCAATACCGCATCTATAACACTCATCCACGGGAAAAAGGCCAGAGACAAACACAAAATTACAGCATTGATAAAACTTGAAAAATAAATAAACCGTAAGCGTTGTTGGTCGGTGTAGCGCGGTTGCTGAATTATGTGGCGAATGAGTAAGGCTCGCCCAAACAAACCAATGGCAGACAGGGACACCCACGAAATCACCCACTGCGAGGGTACATTTCCCATTGCTGCGATAGCAATAACGGCTATTCCAACAAACACTGGCAAGGGGTTGCGCAACACGTTTCTAAGCGTCAAGACTAAAAATTCTTGTTCCAAACTCCGTGGTGTGGGTAGATCAGTCCGAAACTCTGGGCCGCTCATCAGTAAGTCCTATAATCATTTATGAGTAATAAGATTGTGCAGTACGAGCATGCGCATTGCCAGTAAACCAAAGTCATAGTGCCTACAGCTAAGAAAGAGTGCCTACAGCTACTCATGTTTGATGATATTCACACGACCGATTAAAAGTTGACTATAGTGTCAAGAATGAACTATATTTTAAAATTCTCTAGACGAGCTAAAAACTCGGCATAAGCTGCGTGGTAATTCTTTATGAAACGCAGGAAACCCCTAACTGGACCGCAAAATATGTCTTCTAAGCCTATACGCTTTCTTCTAAACGACGAAGAGGTCAGCTTGGCAGATATCAACCCGAACACAACATTGTTGCAATACCTTCGTGAGAAACTTGGCAAAGTGGGGACCAAGGAAGGCTGCGCATCAGGTGATTGTGGGGCGTGTACTGTGGTTCTTGGAGAAGTATCTAGAGAGCGGTCGAGTACCGCGGAAATGCATTATAAGACCGTCAATGCTTGTATCGCACTATTGCCCAATTTGCATGGTAGGCAACTGATCACCGTTGAAGACCTACAACATGAAGGCCAGATGCATCCGGTACAGAAATCCATGGTCGAGCAGCATGGTTCGCAGTGTGGCTTTTGCACCCCTGGATTTATCATGTCACTGTTTGCTTTGAATAAAGTTCATGACCGCCCAACACGAGAACAAGCCAATCAAGCTCTTGGTGGTAATTTGTGTCGCTGTACTGGTTATCGAAGCATTATTGATGCGGCCATGACGGCTGCAAACAAAACGGACCATTTTGATTCCAGCAGTGCGATAACAATAAGGCGATTACAGGCGATTGCCGATGATTCGGTTGGTACGACTATCGAATTGAGTGGCAACGGCTACCGCGCCTTTTCGCCACAGTCTATTGGCGAGCTAGCGCGTTTGAGCGAAACCTATGCAGAGGCACGCTTGGTCGCTGGAGGCACCGATTTGTGTCTGCAGATAACCCAGAATCTAGATCAATTTGACACTCTAATTTCGACTCTAGATGTTCCAGAGCTTTGCCAAGTTGAGCTCTCAGAAAAAGGTTTTACAATTGGTGCGGCCGCTACTTATAGCCAATTTATTACTCCACTTAGTCAACAATACCCTGAATGGGGCGCGATGATAGAGCGCCTCGGCTCACTGCAAATTCGTAATCTTGGTACGCTGGGTGGTAATATTGCAAACGCCTCACCGGTTGGTGACATGCCACCGGTGCTAATTGCCATGGGCGCTACAATGTGTTTGCGTAAGGGTGACCGTATTAGGCAACTCGCAATCGAAGATTTTTTTCTTGATTACAAGAAAACAGCATTGGAAGCCGGCGAATTTATCCAATCAATATTTATTCCAAACGCCAGCGACACGACGCATTTAAAAATATACAAAGTTTCAAAAAGGTTCGATGATGATATCTCTGCGGTTTTAGCGGCCATCACGCTGCAACTTAAAGACAATGTAGTGTCGGCAATAGACATCGCTTTTGGTGGTATGGCGGCGATTCCAAAGCGGGCTGTAAAATGCGAGGCAGCACTACGCAACCAACAATGGGACGACGCTACTATTGAACGCGCCGCGGCGGCCTTAAGCGAAGACTTCAATCCTCTATCTGATGCCCGAGCATCGAGCCAGTACAGGCTGCAAGTAGCGCAAAATTTATTACGCCGCGCGTACATTGAAATCAGCAGTCCAGAGGTTGTAACTCAGGTGATAACACATGCGTAAACTGGGCGATATTGATACTAAGAAAAACGTCGGCCAGCGTCGCGGTAAAGTTGGTCAGTCGCATAAACACGATAGCGCAGACAAACACGTTTGTGGCTCTGCTGTGTATATTGACGACCGACCCAATGTCGTAGGTCAACTGCATGCCGCTATAGGCAAAAGTACTATTGCCCATGGCAAAATACTATCCTTGGATTTGTCCGAAGTTACGCGAGCTGCTGGCGTGGTCGCGGTGATCACGGCCGATGATATTCCTGGACATGTTGATGTTGGGCCGGTGTTTCCTGGTGATTTATTGTTTGCTAGTGAGATCATCGAATTTAATGGGCAAGCATTGTTTGCGGTAGCGGCAAGCTCGCACGAACTAGCCTGTAGAGCGGTAAAGCTGGCTAAGATTGAATATCAAGAGTTACCGGCGATATTAAGTGTCGAACAAGCTCATGAGGCTAAATCGTATGTTAGACCTCGCCACACCCAAAAGCGTGGAGACTCTTCAAGCGCGATTGCTGATGCGGCTCATCAATTAGCCGGAAGTTTGAGTATTGGTGGGCAAGAACACTTTTATTTAGAAGGCCAAATTTCTTATGCAGAGCCAACCGAAGACGGCGGCATGGTTGTACACGCGTCAAGTCAGCACCCCTCAGAGGTGCAAAAGCTGGTGGCCGAAGTTTTAAGTATCCCGTTTAATTTGGTGACGGTCGACATACGTAGAATGGGCGGCGGATTCGGCGGTAAGGAAACCCAAGCAGCACCGTGGGCTTGCGTTGCCGCATTGCTGGCACATCACACTCGTAAACCAGTGAAATTACGGCTTAGTAGAACCGATGACATGCTTTTAACCGGTAAGCGACATCCATTCGAAACTAATTACAAGGTTGGCTTTGATGAGGACGGTCTTATCAAAGGAATTGAGATTGAGGTTAGCGGAAATTGTGGCATATCGCCTGATCTATCAGATGCGATTGTCGATCGCGCGATGTTTCATGCTGACAATGCTTACTATCTTGATCAAGCAACAATAACCGGCCATCGCTGCAAAACTAACACCGTTTCTAATACCGCTTTTCGAGGCTTTGGTGGCCCCCAGGGAATGCTGGTTATAGAAGGTGCTATGGACGACATTGCTCGGTATTTGAATAAAGACCCACTTACCGTGCGTAAGCTAAACCTTTATCAGAAACAACAACGCAATATTACTCACTACCACCAAACTGTGGAACATAACAACCTGCAGGAAATCGTTGAGAAGCTTGAACTCAGTTCCGATTACCTTGAGCGACGTCGGCAGATCAGTGAATTCAACAAGCACAACCCCATTGTCAAAAAGGGTATCGCCTTAACACCGGTGAAATTTGGTATTTCATTTACCGTGCAACACCTAAATCAAGCTGGCGCATTGATACACATTTATACTGACGGCAGCATACATTTAAACCATGGTGGCACTGAAATGGGTCAGGGGCTGTTTGTCAAAGTGGCGCAAATAGTCGCGCAGGAGTTTTCAGTTGATGTGCAAACCGTCAATGTTTCTTCAACGCGCACTGACAAAGTACCTAATACATCACCAACGGCCGCCTCATCCGGCACTGATATTAATGGCAAAGCCGCACAAAATGCAGCGCAAACTATCAAAGCAAGATTGCTTAACTTTGCCAGTGAGCACTTTAACGTTGAGCTTGCTAGTATCGAGTTTTTGAATGGCCAAGTGTTGATCGGCGAGCAAGCACTTAGCTTTGCCGAACTGGTGCAATTGGCTTATATGAACCGAGTCTCGTTGTCGTCTACCGGCTTCTATAAAACGCCAAAAATCCATTACGATCGTGAGACGGCCTCTGGACATCCATTCTTTTACTTCGCTAATGGCGCGGCGGTTAGCGAAGTAATGATTGATACTTTGACCGGCGAAAATAAAGTCTCCCGAGTAGATATATTGCATGATGTTGGCGCGTCACTAAATCCCGATATTGATCTAGGGCAAATCGAAGGAGGCTTCATCCAAGGTATGGGCTGGCTGACTACCGAGGAGCTAAGCTGGGATAGCGCGGGGCGCATGCAGACCACTGGCCCCGCGACCTATAAGATTCCTGCGGTTAGTGACACCCCAGAAATTTTCAACGTCGCGCTACTTCCTGACGAACCAAATCGAGAGCCGACTATTTATCATTCGAAAGCGGTGGGCGAGCCGCCATTGATGCTAGCCATTTCAGTTTGGTCGGCGCTTAGAGACGCCGTTGCAAGTATTTCTGACTACAAAATAAGCCCAAAGCTGAATACGCCGGCGACTCCGGAACGTGTTTTAAACGCGGTGAGTCAAATCAAGCTTAGGATTGAAAATAGTAAGGCAGAAGAGCCGCTATGAGTAGCCATTGGGCAGAGGTTATTGGTCAACTAAATCAGCTTAATCAAGCCTACGTGCTGGTTACTGTTTTAGGTGTAAGAGGCTCAGCGCCACGCGATAGCGGCACTAAAATGATCGTCACCGAGCAGCAGAGTTACAATACGATTGGCGGTGGCAATTTAGAATTCATGGTTACCGAACAAGCACGACTGATGCTACATCAAACAGCTAGCGATCAACATTTGGAGCATTATCCGCTCGGTCCCAAGCTTGGGCAGTGTTGTGGTGGCAGCACGACAATACTGTTTGAATTTTTTGCCAGTAGTCGCGCCAATGTAATGCTCTTTGGTGCCGGTCATGTTGGCATAGCATTGAGCAAAATCATGCTTGATCTACCAGTATCTCTGCGTTGGGTAGATAACCGCGCGGAGCAGTTTTCTCAGCCACTAGCGAACACTCTTGAAGGTGCTCGGCGCGAAGGTGCCCATCTAGAAGAAATTGTGAGCGATGATCCTGCAAAGGAAGTTGCTAGCATGCCGGCCGCTAGCTATTTCATTATAATGACGCATGACCATGAGCTAGATTTTAAACTCTGCATGGCAATCCTACATCGAGGCGATGCACGCTTTATTGGCTTAATTGGCTCGACTACAAAATGGCTACGCTTTGTTAAACGGCTATCTGATGCTGGTTTTAGTGAAAGCCAAATAAAAAAAATTCACTGCCCTATCGGTCTAACTGACGTGGCTGGCAAACGGCCTATGGAAGTGGCGGTGTCTATTGCTGGCCAATTTATTGCAAATTATCAAAGTGAAGCAACCGTTCAAACAAAACAACAAGGTGTGCAGTGGAAGCAATTGAAGGCGATTGAGTCGATAGCCAAGGATTGCAGTAGCTGTAACGCCTGCGAAAAGAGTCTAGATGAATAAACCACACTCAAACCTTGAAGAACTCGATATCGTCAAGATACAAAACCAGTACGTAGACCTGCTAAGTGAGCAGGTAGCCGGCCGAGCTATCGCTTGCAGTGATGACTGGTTTGCATCTTGCGACAACCTGGTAAAGCCGGGGCGCGGGGTTTTTACGGCTGGCAAATTTATATCAACCGGGCAATTAATGGACGGTTGGGAATCACGTCGTAGTTTTGGTCGAAGCTTTCGCCGCGCGAGCGGTGCAGAACAAGGTGACTGGTGTGTATTGCGAATGGGCCTGCCAGGTGTTGTTCGTTTTTTTGACATTGACACTAATCATTTTCGAGGCAATGCCCCAGAGCGCGTCATGGTGCAGGCGGTAGCATTAAAAGGCGAACCAGATATCGACACTCTTTGGACAACGATTTTAGACTCCAGTGAGGTCGAAGCTAACAGTCAAAATCTGTTCGCTTGTAACAGCGCAAGCTCTTGGACCCACTTGAAGCTTTCAATGTTTCCAGATGGTGGTATTGCTCGATTTCGCGCCTATGGCGAAGTAAGGCCCAATCGTCGTGACTATATTGAAGGTGAGTTAGTAGATCTAGCCAGCGTCACCACTGGAGCTCGCGGCATCGGTGCTAGCGATATGTTTTTTAGTTCGCCTCACAACTTAACCTTGCCAGGTCGCGGCGTGGATATGGGCGATGGCTGGGAGACGAAACGTCGGCGTGATGACAATAATGATTGGGCAATTTTGAAGCTAGGTACGAAAGGTTCGATACTCAAAGTTATTATTGATACGGCACATTTTAAAGGCAATTTCCCAGACTCTGCGAGCCTACAGGCTATTGATGCAGCGCCGTTAAATCTATCCGATGAAGACCTTTTACACAGCAGCACAAAGTGGCAAACGGTATTAGAGCAGATGCCGTTATACGCTGATAAAGAGCACCTTTTCATTGATGAAATTCAAGTCGATACTGAGAACGAATTTACCCATGTTAAGCTAAATATTTTCCCCGACGGAGGCGTAAGTCGGTTACGAGTACTGGGGCGAGCAAATTGGGGGCTCGATGCTTGAGTTTACTGAGGCTAAGTTATAGATGCTTTTATCAAGCCTAAATAATACCGATGACCGCCTGGCGAGGCAGCATTTGCTGCAATGTTGTACTAGCGATGCGTGGGTTAATAGAATGCTCGAGTCACGACCGTTTAGTAATCCACAAGCGTTATTCGATTACGCCAACGGCCATTGGCAAAATCTCACAGAAGCGGATTATTTACAGGCCTTTGACGGGCACCCAAAAATTGGTAACGTGGATTCACTGCGAGCTAAATACGCCAATACCAAAGAACTCGCCGCCGGTGAGCAAGTACAGGTGAGCACCGCAAGTGACTATGTGCTGCAACAATTGGCGCAGGGCAACACAGATTATGAAAGCAAGTTTGGTTTCATATTCATTGTATGCGCAACTGGAAAATCAGCGCAAGAAATGCTTGAGCTGCTATTAGCGCGCATTAAAAATAATCGCGACGCTGAACTATTGAATGCCGCAGAAGAGCAACGCAAAATATTTCAATTGCGCTTACAGAAATTAATCGAGGCCTCTGAATGAGCCAAATCACTACCCACGTCTTAAATACATCAACAGGTAAGCCTGCCGGTAAATTAGTAATTCGCCTTGAGCAGAAAATAGCAACCGACTGGCAGACTCTGGCTCAGGGTGAAACTAATTCGGACGGTCGAATTGCGACTCTTTTGAGCGATGATTATGTTTTAACCGCTGGCGATTACCGCATGACCTTTGATACAAAAAGCTACTTCGATAGGCAGCAAGAATCCTATTTTTACCCCTATGTCGAAATCGTATTTAGTATTGCCGATTCAGAACTGAGCGATCACTTTCACATACCTTTATTGCTCAGCCCTTATGGCTATAGCACCTATCGAGGCAGTTGATAATGGTGATCCCGCAAGCCCTCAGTGCCAGCTCTTTTTCTGACTTTGGCGATGTGATTGAAGTGCAAGAAAATGCATCCTTCATTAGTATTAATCAAGGTTTTACCGAGCGTTATCATGATTTGGCCAAGGTCGATGTGGAACAACAGAATGGGCGTACCCTAATAAATGTATTTCGCTCTACTCCACTGCCGATGCCTATACAAATAAAGGTAATGGAGCGTCACCCGCTGTCGAGCCAGGCGTTCATGCCACTTAGCGGCTATCCATATTTAGTGGTAGTCGCGAAGGCTGGTGAATTCAATGAAGCCGCGATAAGAGTGTTTCTAGCACAAGCTAACCAAGGCGTTAATTATCACGCCGGCACCTGGCATCACTTTTGTCTTGCACTGCATCAACAAAGTGATTTTTTGGTCATAGATCGTGGCGGTGAAGGCCATAATTGTGATGAAATTTTACTCGAAAATCCCCTTTCAATACAACTCGACTCAAAGCCACTTAACTAAGAGCCACCAAACTGAGGCCAACTATTACAATGAGTCAAACCACAGCATATCGCGGCGAGATACTGCACTTTTTAGACGATCCGTCGGTGGTTGGACTAGATGATAGCTATGAATATTTCGCCGACGGACTATTGATTGTTGAGAACGGCTTGGTGCGAGGGCTGGCGGCATACTCAGAGTTAGCCCCAAGCCTAAGCGGCGATGTAGAGCTGATTCATTATGAAAACGGCTTGATAGTCCCAGGGTTTATCGATACCCATGTTCATTATCCCCAAATAGAAATGATGGCATCGCACGGCGAGCAACTATTGGAGTGGCTTACCAACTATACCTTTCCAACTGAGATGAAGTTTTCAGAATCTGCTTATGCTAGTGAAATCGCGAAATTTTTTCTAAATCAACTGCTAAGTAATGGCACTACCACCGCCTTAGTTTTTGGCACCGTTCACCGACAGTCGGTAGATGCTTTTTTTAGTGCGGCACAAGAAAAAAACTTACGCATGATTTGTGGCTAGGTGCTGATGGACAGAAATGCGCCTGAAGATCTATTGGACGATGTGCAAAGTGCCTATGCCGATAGTCAAAGCTTGATAAAGAAATGGCATGGTCAAGACCGCCTACAATACGCGGTAACGCCGCGCTTTGCCATAACCAGCACAGCGCAACAACTTGCTGTTGCCGACCGCTTGCTGACGCAATTTCCAGGTGTTTATCTGCATACCCACTTATCTGAAAATATTAAAGAGATTGAATGGGTTAGAGAGTTATTTCCTGACAGCAAAGACTACCTAGATGTCTATCACAAGCATCACCTTACCGGTCGTCGCAGTGTCTTTGCTCACGGCGTACATTTAAGCGACGACGAGTGCCGATGCCTGGCCGATACCGGCTCATCAGTAGCCTTTTGTCCCAGCTCTAACCTTTTCTTAGGTAGCGGCTTATTTAAATTAAAGCAGGCAGAAGAATTTTCTTATACTGTAGGTTTTGGCAGTGATATAGGTGCGGGTACTAGTTTATCGATGTTACAAGTCATGAGCGAGGCTTACAAAACTCAACAGCTTCGTGGGGATGGTTTGAGTCCATTTAAATCATTTTATCTGGCCACCTTGGGCGGTGCACGGGTGCTTGATTTAGAAAACACCATTGGTAATTTCAACCTAGGCAATGAGGCCGACTTTGTGTTTCTCGATTACCACAGCACGCCACTGATGCAACTCAGGTTGTCTCACTGCCAGAGCTTGCAGGAAAAGCTCTTCGCTCTGAGTGTCTTGGGTGACGACCGTACGGTTGGAGCGACGCATATTCTGGGCCAACAGGTGCAGTAGCATGGCTAGCTTTTTTGATTTCATGCACGATTTTCAACTCTAATTTTATACCTATCATATGATTCCTTACCTAATTGAATGGCTTAATCTAATTCTACGTTTCGTCCACGTTATCACTGGCGTAGCTTGGATTGGCGCATCGTTTTATTTTGTCTGGCTAGATAACCATTTACAAACTCCACCTAAGTGGAAACAAGACAAAGGCATAAAAGGTGACCTCTGGTCTATCCACGGTGGCGGATTCTACGAAGTTGCGAAGTATCAGAATGGCCCTGAAAAGATGCCTGAAATACTGCATTGGTTCAAATGGGAGGCCTATAGCACATGGCTATCGGGTTTCTTACTATTATGCGTTATGTATTATCTAGGCGCTGAATCTTATCTAATAGATCGGAATGTGGCAGATCTCAGCCAAGCCCAAGCCATTGGGATTGGCTTGTTGAGTATTTTTGGCGGTTGGTTAATTTACGAATTGCTTTGCCGGAGCAAACTGGGTAAATACGCCATCGTGTTAGCCATTCTGCTATTGGTTTTAACCACCGCGCTAGCGTATGGATTGAGTCAATTGATCAGCGCCCGTGGAATGTATATTCATATAGGTGCGTTGATTGGCACCATCATGGCCGGTAATGTTTTTACCGTGATAATGCCCTCGCAACGGGCACTCGTAAGTGCGGTAACCGAAGGCACCACGCCTGACCCAACATGGGGAATGAAAGCTAAGCTGCGTTCGACCCATAACACTTATATTGTGCTGCCGTTATTATTCATAATGATCAGCAGCCACTACCCGATGACGTATAACCACCAACATGGTTGGCTGGTGTTGGTTTGCCTGTTTATTATTAGCGCCGCAGCGCGATGGTATTTTGTATTACGCCACACCAAGCAGCAAAACATTCTAATTCCTATCGGCGTGGTTATTGCAACCCTACTTCTTGCCTACGCGATGTCAGATAAGAATCAAGCTGAGCCTTTAGACAT
>JAESTB010000517.1 GCA_016763815.1 Arenicella sp. | reverse complement strand
CAATGAGCAATTAACGGCATTAGGGCACCATGAACTGAAAGGCCATACAGCTCTTCCGGTCTATGGCCTGAATTTAGATAAAGTACCGTAAAGTCATTTGAGTAATACTAGGCATGTGGCCTCTGGCAATACAGTCACTTGTTTTTAGCTTACAATGCGCCAGTCCAAGCGTGTTAGGGCGCGTAAGAGAGATAAATGAAGTATAAAAATTAACAAAGGGGATTTAAACAATGAAGAATTATCGGGTTTCATCGCATAAAGGTTTTTTAACGCCGACTGCAATTGCAGTTGGGATGTTGTTTTCACATGCGGCTCTGGCACAGGTTGTGAACCCGTCAAAGTCAGGCGCACAAAACAACTTGGTTGGTGATATACAAGTAGGCCAAACCAGCCCAGAAGCGGCGATTGGCATCGCCATTGAGAATTTATGCCCACAGCTTGCTGCAAGGGAAAACGCAGAGCTCAACTCGGCTATCCAATCGGATCTACGTTTTCGCTGTGGTAACTTAATTGCAGACCAAACACCACAAACAGGTAGTCTGAGACAAGTTGCGCCAGAAGAAATAGCGACTCAGGAAACCGACATTGTCGAGCTGTCGTCAAATCAACTTAATAGCATTGGCTCAAGATTAGCCGGCTTGAGAAGCAGCATTCAAACTTCTTCACAACAATCTTCGCTGGATAACACTCAGCCAGGATTAGTCGCATTTAATTTAAACGGCTATGGCGCCGGCGCTGGTGATGACCTTGCCAGCTCTGGCAGACTTGGCGTTTATGTTCATGCCACTATCGGCACCGGAGATAAGGATCAAACGGCGAAAGAGTCGGGCTTTGATATCGATTCTACCGCGGTGACCATTGGCGCTGACTATCGACTTAATGGTGGTGCATTTATTGGCGCGGCATTAGGCATTAACTCCTCCGAATCTGAGATGACTAATAATGGTGGTGAGGTAGAGTCAGACGGCGTAAGTTTGATGGTCTATGGCACTAAGAGTTTAAGTGATCGTTTGTACCTTGAGGGAACGTTTGGCTTAGGACAATACGATTACGATACCAGTCGTAACCTAAATTATACAGCTTCAGGCGTATCAGTGGTGCAAACGGCATTAGCGAGTACCGAGGCGGATATGACCTTCGCCAGTATTGGCTTTGGGTTTAATCCAAGTTACAAGCAAGGTGAAGGCGTGCAAATTTCTTACACTGGCCGCTTAAACTACCTCGATGCCGATGTTGATGGGTTTACCGAGCGTATGTCTAATCAAGGTGCCAGCGGTTTTGGTATGAATCTAGAGATAGCCGGTCAAGAGATCCAGTCTCTAACATCGGTGTTAGGCGTACAGGCATCCAAGGTATTTGGTACTGCATCGGGCGTTGTTATCCCATTTGTCGAACTGTCTTACGTGCATGAGTTTGAGGATGACGCTCGAACAATCCGCGCGCGATTTGCCAACGACCCATTTAGTGTCGGCTTTAACCAGGACAGTGGAACTAACCCTACTATAATCTCAATCGTAACGGATGCTCCAGATACAGACTATTTTCGTTTTGCCTTTGGCACTTCGGGTGTTTTGCCGAGAGGTAAAAATTGGTTTGTGTCGGCGGATACGGTATTGGGCTTAGAAGGTACTTCCTATTATTCATTGACAGGGGGTCTTCGAGGGGAGTTTTGAACCCTTTCGAGAATTTCTAGCCATACTTTCCCCCAGCAACAGTTGTGATCGAAATCGTCATACACGATTGTTTCGACATTCTGTCTGCTGGATAAGTAGTCTTTGAACAGATTAACGTTGACCACTTTGTCGATTTCGCCAAATAAGTGGAGCGTAACTATCGACGAAGGTAATGCCGGCAACAGAGCTGGGTTGAGAGATCCTTGCAGTGGCAGGTAGCCGTGGCTGGCGGCCCACGCGTCGGTATCAATGTTCGACGCTAGGGTGACCACGGTGGTGACCCTCGATGTTTGTTGGTTAATAGAGTTTGCTATCAAGAGCGAAAGCACACCGCCGCCGCTGTGGCCGAATAAAGCGATCTTTGAAAACCCCAACTCTAGCTGTAATGCTTTAATGGCATGCACCATAGATGCAACAATCTTGGGCGAATATCGCCCCATGGTCCAGTCATTGACATGACAATTGCTATCGTCTGTTTTACCGTGATAACAGGGCCGACCAAGTAAAACAGCGGGTGAATGGTCTAGCCGCATTAACTCCAGCATAACCGCTTTTCTAGGGGTCGGGTCGGTGGCAACCCATTTTCCGTTAATCCAAGGCGTGCCATCCCCTTCTAGGTAAATATGCAATGTTTGCTCACTGTCTATATCATTGACCGCATCATTTGAATAATAAACGTGGCTAAACAGCTCCGTTTTCACTTTAGATTGTACAAACGCGAAATCTCTGGCTAAGTTGTTATACTGATTCAGCGGCGTAGTACAAGAACATAACAGGCTGATTGCAATGATAAAAATTATGCGCGTCTTTAGTAAAAGTGTGGTTGTGTACGTTGGGGTACTTACTACGGTAAACCGAAAATCACGATATGGTTTTAGACAGTGGGTGCTCGGAGCGGGTGTTTTCATGGCGACGATTATAGTGGCTATCGCACCACATAGCATAAGCGCACAGGAAATTTCTATAGAAAGCTTAATCGTGGTCGATTGCTTGTTACCCGGTCAAGTACGCCAACTTGGCCCTAGAAATAAGTTTATAACACCTCGACGACCGGTTAAAACTTCGGCAAGAAATTGCGCAATTCGAGGTGGTGAATATGTTTCCTTTGATCGCTCTGATTATCAATCAGCGCTAAAAGTGTGGATGACTGACGCACAGACCGGTGATGCGAAAGCGCAAACCTATGTAGCCGAAATTTATGAGCGCGGCCTCGGAACTGAGCCAAATTTCGCGGAGGCGGCTAAGTGGTATAAATAGGCATCAAATCAAGGCTATAAGCCTGCTCAATTAAGTCTTGGGCGTTTGTACGAACAGGGGCTTGGTGTTAATAAAGATATATTATCTGCGCTGAATTTATACCGAACAGCAAACGGTTTAGAAAAAGACGAGCTTAGTTTTGTTTCTGACATGCAAAGTGCCGCTAAGTCCGGTACCCGAAAAGAGCTCGATTCACTGCGAAAACAAGTAAAAAAACTTGAAAAAAGCAATCTAGAGCTGCGCCGTCGATTTAATCAAAGCCGCAAAAAGGCAGAAGGATCAACTGACCGATTACAACAGTTAAAGATAGATATAGCCAACAAACAAACACTACTCAATGATACCAACGGGCAAGATGATCTTAAATCCGTTGTGGCAAATCTGAATACTCAAATTGAAAAACTGCAACATCAGCTGACCAGCAGAGGTAATCAGGCCAAGTCCGAAGCGGACTCTCTAAAACAACAAATAGTTACGGCTAAACTAGCCGTGAGTAAGGCTAAGTCTAGTAATAATTCAGACAGTTTAATTGCTCTAATGAAGCAGCAGCTAGTAGAACAGCAGCTACAAATTAGTCATGCGCAAAAAGTAGCAGACACTCAACGAATGCAATCAGCCGCTACCATCTCGGGCTTATCACGAGAACTGAGTGAAGCGAAAAATACAAATGATTCGACCGCCGTTATTGAACGACTCAATGCTGAACTTAAGAATCAACAGTTGCAATACGATCAAGAAAGCAAAAGGCAGCAGGCGGCCGTTGCTGTATTTGAAGATGAGCTGTCTATTCAACGGAACAAGCTCGCGCTTGCGCAAAAGCAAGAAGACTCGAAAGCCGTTATCAGCATACTTGAGGAGCAGATAGCCAGACAACAAGCTGACCTCGAAGTAGCTTCGACGCAATACGGTTCGTTGCAGGCGTCGCTGCTTGAAGAAATAAAGGAGCGCGAAAGTCAGGCTGAACTACTTAAGGATCAAGCGGGTGCAAAAAAGGTTGTCGCCAGTCTGAAGACACAAATTAAGAAGCAGATCAAATTACTAAATGCCGAGTCTAAACGTAATAAAGAACTGATTGATAAGGTTAAGTTTCAAGCCCAGCAGCTTGCGGCAAATGAAAATAAACGAAACCTGGCAACATCCGACGGGCCTACCATAATACTGAAAGTTCCCCCGCTGGTTGCAAGTCGAGGCATTAATGAAGTAGTGGTCGAACCAGGGCAACAAGTCTATCTGGCCGGTGGTGTTGTTGTTCACTCTGGTGTTAAGTCTTTTACTGTAAATGGCGCACCGGCCATTTTGGATGTTAACAAGCTGTTCATGGTTAAGCTTGATGTCAAAAATAAAGACCTGCCGGTGGAACTCAAAATTATTGATAATCAAAATAGAGAATCTATTAAAAGCCTGGTGCTAAAACCAACGGCTACTCGAAAAATAGTCGAATCGCAAAAGAAGCCGTCACGAAAAATGAAGTGGGGTAAGTATCACGCACTGGTTATTGGTAACAATGAATACGCCGATCCGAAATGGGCAAATTTAAGTAATGCGGTTAATGATGCGAAGACCGTAGCGTCTGTTTTAGAGAAAAAATATGGTTTTGAAACAACGCTAATTCTAAATGCAACTCGTGTGCAAATGCTTGAGGCCATAGAGTCGATGCGTAACAAGTTAACCGAGGACGACAACCTTTTGATCTATTACGCGGGCCACGGACAGCGTGATGACGCAAATAATCGGGCCTACTGGGTGCCAGTTGATTCCTCGGCAGAGAGTTCAACTAATTGGATCCCAAGTTACCAGGTTACCGATCATGTAAACGCTATGAATGCCCGCCATGTATTACTGGTTGTTGATTCTTGTTATGCGGGGCTTATGACCCGAGCTGGTGGAGTCAATGCGATGTTGGTTGGAATGACCGCAGAGCAAAAACGTCAAAAAATGAAAGACCGGCTTGGTCGCAGGACCCGTATGTTGATTACGGCAGGTGACAACACTGAAGTGCTTGATGGCGGAAAACAGGGTAATCACTCAATATTCGCTGAGGCGTTTATTGCCGCTCTAGAGAATAATACTGGTGTGCTTGATAGTGAGGGTGTATTCAAAATAGTACAGCCCTACGTTTCAAAGCACACCTATCGAATCAGCAAACAGTCTGTTGTATACGCACCAATACCGAGCGCGCGACATGAAGGTGGAGAATTCTACTTTAACGCATTGAATGGTGAATGATTGATTTTTGCAATCTTCTAGTCTTCTGAAATGGCGCTATTGGTTCGTATTTGAAGCAAGGCGCTATCAGGTTTAAGCACCACAAGCTCCTGCCATATAGTGTTAGCGGACTGTTTTAAACCAAGCTTTTCAAGTAAACGCGCGTAGACAACTTTTTCTGAAAAGCTTGCTGATTTATCAGGGCGCGAGGATTCTACTTGCAGGCTTATGTGTTCTTCAGCAACACTAAAATAGGCGTGAGCTCGGTATTCTGTTTGCTCTGATGTTTGCGCGATAATCTCCCAAGTGTATTCTTCACCAGAGTCTAGTTGAGCATCATCAGGCAAAACTACCGAGTTTTCATTCAGCGAAATATCGGTAATTTTTTTGCCCAAATCATTGCTTAAAATAAATTTATACGTGGTCGCGCCTGCTACTGGTAACCAACTGAATTTCGGGTGTATGGCTAGCACCTTTGTATCTACTGGAGACACCAGTTGCAACTTTGGTTTTTCAAAGTTTCTTAGCTTTAATACGCCTAGGCCAATACCGCCTTCATCCTCAGCCGCGATGCCGGCTAGTTTTGTCATATTGAGGTTTCGAGTATTCGCTTCCTTACCAGACAAAAGTTTGGGTTGTTGTTCCTCGATCAAAATTTTTCCTGGGCCGTCATAGGTGTATTCTTCAGATGAGGCGAAAAAAAACAAGGTCAACGTTGAGTCATCCGCTAGACTTAACTCAGCACCGGACGCGAGTTCAACTAATATGTCGACGGGTTCACTTTCGCCTGCGATTGTGATCGCGCCTAGGCCTTCAATATCGGCAATCATCGCCACGTTTTCCGCTTCCTGCGCGCTTACTGAAAAAGTAACACTGATAGCTAAGAGTAGCAGGGTGAGTGGCTTGCTTAGGGCTGTAAATTTCATGCTATATACCTCGATGTTTCGGTTTCAGATACTCGCGCGTACCTGTAGTTCAGCAAATGCTTGTTGATATTTTCTTACATTTTTGACGACTAAATCAAGAAAAATGGCTGTCTAAAGGCCCTCAACTGCGAATCGGCGTGTTTGCAGCCAATAGTGATTGGCGAATTAATCTCATGATCTCGCTAGAATAAGATCAACAAGGTAGCACGCTAACGACTTTTATGCCTTAGCAATTGTGCAGCAAGCCCATGCGCCTGCCGAAAGTCAGATATTGATTTATGTAAGACCATGGCTTAATCTATTTTAGATTTGTTACTGAGGCTTGAAGCTCTTGGCTCGCGAGTTTAGTGCTCCCTGTACGCGTTTAGCTAGGAGTATCTTAAGCAAACGTTGCCGGCGATTCCAAGGCACCCTAGTTTTAATGCCATTAAGTTTACCCAAAATATGGTCAGGTTTATGCACACGATAGAATTTAGTAAGAGAGAGAAAGAGTTACTTGTGGAGAAATTTAAGCGCTATTTCGAATCTGAATTAAACCAAGAGATCGGTCAATTCGATGCTGAATTCTTGATTGATTTTGTATCTGAAAATCTAGGTGGCTACTATTACAATCGAGGTCTGCAAGATGCGCAATTGCTTATCCGTTCAAAACTTGATGACATCGATATAGAGATAGAGTCATTAGAAAAGCCGACTGACTATATAAAGTGAAAGAAGGTAATTTCTTTATAAAAAACTCCAGCTCGAGCGCCCTATACGTCGTTCAAGCTAAAAGTGCAAGGCATATGAGCAAGCTTCCCCCGTCGGCCTCCGCGTTGGCGGCCGGCTCAAGATATACGGATCATTTGCGGGTACTTTGGCGTGATTTTAGCGTAGTCTTTCGATGATCAACTGTGTCGAGTCATCAAATATAAGGTTGAAGCAATAAGTGTTTCTAAATCTGGCATAGCTTTTCTCTACTAAGATTATTCTTTTAAGCTGGCGTTTAACGCATTTCGAATAAGATGAATTAACGCTTCTACACTATTAAGGTGCGGGTAAGCCGGCCGCACCACAAACGCGATGCGTCTATGAGCATCGTTGTCAGCAAGAGGGATTGCGTGAATTGATAATTGCTCATTAGCAAGTTGATTTAACGCTATCTCGGGCACAATTGTTGTCCCAACTTGACCTTCTACCAACTGAATTAACGTCGTCAAGCTGATTGCCTCTAATGCTTGAATTTGTGAGCGGGAGATACCCAAGACATTTAAAACCTGTTGTTTAAGACAATGATCGTCTTTGAGTAACATTAGTCGTGACGCGGGTATATTTTTAGCTAGAATTTCGCTTAACTCAACAGGAGTTTCGGTATTATGAGTAACCCAATAGAAACGATCTTTGCAAAGTTCAAAGGTAAGAAGATCCAAGGTATCACAAGGCAGTGCAACAACAGCCGTATCTATTTCGCCGGCCCTAACTTTATCTACCAGCACCTTAGAATGCTCTTCAACAATACCCATTTCAAATTTGGGATAACGCTGCGCAAGAGCCGGCATTAGGTGCGGCAGAAGATAAGGGCACGCTGTCGGAATAAAGCCTACCGACATGCGACTACTAAGAACCCTTGTATGGCGCTTAGGCAACATTTCTAACTCGTTGACACTAAGCTCCACATCGCGAGCTTTGGCTAAAAACTGTCGGCCAAACTCAGTGACTAATACTTGCCTATTGCTACGTTCAAACAGCGCTACGCCTAAATTACGCTCTAATTCAGAGAGCGCGGAACTCATTGCTGGTTGTGAAACTGAACATGCTTCGGCCGCCTTACGAAAGTGTAAGTGTTGCTCAACCGCAAGTGCGTAATGGAGTTGTTTAAACGAAATCATAAGGTTGCTTTAATCATTCCACCAATGACCTTTATGGAAAGACCTCGAATGACGCTGTATAGCTATATCGAATCTCATCAAAGGCGGCTTCTTTTGACTCTGTTGATACCGACACTTCCAAGAAATACATACCAGGCTCAGACCAATTTAGTTGAACCGCACCATTGTCATCAGTCATCAACTTGATTGCATTTCTCTGATTACGATAGCGGCTTTGCCCTTTGGTAAACGTTACTTTGGTCGGCTCCGACAGTGGCTTACCGTTTAACAGAAATGAAACAGTAAAGGCATCGCCAACAAACGCATCATTGGGGTGGCTACTGACCGAAGAGTCCAACTCCAACCCCACGCCAAACGGTGTTAGCGCACCGGTCGAAATCGCATTACGAGTAACAAAGGTTTCATTGCGAGAGATCATTTTGGTGCTCTTTAATTCGGTTGAGCCGCTCGGTATTTGCAGGTCGGATTTACCAGCAAAGACTCTCCCTCGCTTACCATTAGGCTTTTTAAATCGAGTGAAAATCATTGGCTCACCGCCGACACTGACTCGATAGGTGCCTGATTGCGTCAAGCTAAAACCCGATACCGCTTTGCGCCCTACATTATAAATAGGCGAGTTGGTATCGATGCTTCCGTCGGGCGCAGTGACACTCAATGTGGTATTAGCAAACCGGTTTCGTCGCTGAATTAGCCGTCGTTGATCGTCAGCTGATAACTCGTTATCGGCTTTTTCAACGGCCGGAATTGGGTTATCTAAAGCCTTGCCACCAAACGCGATATCAGCATGAAATATATCTTCGCTGATACTCATATCAATACTCACCACACTAGGCTGATCACCTGAGAGGCTAGTGTGACTAGGTACAATGTAGCGAGAATGAGAAAAAGCTTGAGATGAGGAAAGTACTAATAATGAGGCTAAAAAATAAGCCGATGTTTTAACAATTTTCATGAGAGCTTCCGTTTACCGTTATTGTTTTTTCGATTGTGGAACAAAGGCAATATCGCCTAATTCAGACTTGCCGCTGGCTAATAACTCACTTAACTGAGTTTGGTTTAAAGGTAAGGTAATAGGCACACGTAAATGCTCACGGCCGCCCTTTTCGCGAACCGCTTCAACGTGCAAAACGTAATCTCCATCGACCACCACTTCCCCACTATCATCAAGGCCATTCCAGTTGACCAAGTACGTTCCAGGCTTCTTAGTCGCCCCTGTGACCGAGTCGACGTTGTCTAGATTATGACTACCGGCTTTTCGCCACCACTGACGAATATCTTTTAACCACTTCTCACCCTTATTTGCCCGATACCATGCCGCTAGTGTACTGATAGGTTTACGGTCAGACGTTTCTAGCCAAATAGCAACATAAGGTTCATGATAGTTATCATCATCGACCTCAGCTAGCGCAACACTAAGGTGAAATTGCTTAGCTTCAGGCTGATTTGCCAATGCATCTAAAGATGTCAGCAACAGACTAAGTGCGCTAATGAGTAAGATTTTTTTCATATTTTTTCACAGAGATGGAACAAAAAGAGATAGAGTAAACTCGGCAGTAGCAGCCCGAGCGCGATTGACAACGAGCCGTTGCGTTTGTATTTACGGCCTTGATACACAATGATCAGGCCAGTAACTGAAAATAAAATCATGATCGCCGCTGAAATATCGATAAGCCATGACCACACCCAACCGCTATGCCGGCCCTTGTGCAAGTCATTCATGACTGCCAACATTGAACCAGCCTCTGTTTCAACTATTAGTTCTCTGGATTCAACATTCAATATGGCACTGGCATAACCCGCTGGAACACGATATTCAAAAACCACTTCGTTGAGATCTTGTTCGATCTCGATCGTTTTAGGCACAGGGAGATCGTATTGCTCTGATAGATATCGATTGATTAACCCTATGTTTGGGGTCCAAACGTCGTCTTCATTCTCAGGTTGATTAACCCACTCACTGATAAGCCCACCATCAATAATTCGCGAATCCGAATCAGCACTTTCATCAGCGGACAACGACCACTGATGGTTCAAAGTGATGCCTGTAACACTAAAGAAAATCAGCAATATGCATAGTGATGTCGAACAGTAAACATGAAGCGTTCGAGACATTTTAAACAACACTTTCCGCCACTCTCGATTCTGGACATTCTTTGTCAAACTGAGCCTTGATATAACAAACTTAATTGATCTTCATTTTAATGCAAATGAGAATCATTTGCAATTGATAATGATTCTGAATTAGAATCAAAACACATATAATTTAATACCTTAGCGCACATACCGTGACCACTAACAATCAACTGCTAAACCAAATTGCATGCTTATCAGACTATCGCCTGCATGCTAAAGAACAATTAAGTGAACAAGCATGGGCCTACATTGACGGCGCTTCGGCAGACGAAATCACTAAGTATCAAAACCAAGCAGAATTACAAAAAATCTATCTCAAAACGCGTGTGTTAAGTGAGCTCGATCAAAGCGATGCATCGACAATATTACTCGGTACCACCTACCCTCACCCTATTCTTCTAGCGCCGGTTGCGTATCAAAAACTAGCATGTGCTGACGGCGAGTTAGCAACGGTTCAAGCGGCTGACGCTCAGCAAACACCAATGGTAGTGAGCACCCTGTCTAGCACTCGCTTAGAAGATATCGCAAACCAGTCGCCCAACGCCGAGCTATGGTTTCAACTCTATGTGCAACACGATCAAGAGTTCACTCGGAGCTTAATTAAGCAAGCCGAGTTGTCGGGTTATAAGGCGCTGGTTATCACCGTTGATACGCCCGTTAATGGCTTACGCAACAGAGAGCAACGCGCTAGCTTTACATTACCTAATGACATAAAAGCGGTAAATTTACAGGGTCTACCAGCACTCAAACCTAAGCCGAATTCATCAACCTTCGAAAATATTATGTCATCTGCGCCTACGTGGCAAACCATCGAATGGCTGATCAAGCAAACATCACTCCCTGTTTTAATCAAAGGAATAATGTCAGCAGAAGACGCCACTATAGCGGTAGACATTGGGGTAGATGGAATCATCGTATCTAATCATGGAGGCCGAGCGCTTGATACACAGCCAGCGACCATTCAAGTTCTGCCGAGCATTGCCAAGGCGGTGAATGGCGATTGTTCCATACATTTGGATGGAGGCATTAGTCGCGGCACCGACATTGTAAAAGCAAAAGCACTCGGGGCTGATGCAATACTGATCGGTAGGCCATTGATGTATGCGCTTGCGACAGCCGGTGCCATGGGCGTGGCCCACTGCCTGCGAATATTGAAAGACGAGCTACAATTAAGCATGGCGTTATGCGGGTACTCGCGTTTTCGAGATATCGATGCAAGCTGTATCCATCAGTTAGACTAGTTAGCAATGAACATTAAGCCCTCACTAAATTTCAGACCACTCGCGCAATAGATTGTGATACACACCGGTTAGCCTAAGCAGCTCCTTAGATAGCGACGACTCTGCGCGCGTTGACGACTCTTGGCTGGTTGACGACTCTTTACCGGTTGACGACTCTTTACTGGTTGACGACTCTTTACTGGTTGACGACTCTTTACTGGTTGACGACTCTTTACTGGTTGACGACTCTAAGGTTAAGGCCT
>JAESTB010000516.1 GCA_016763815.1 Arenicella sp. | reverse complement strand
TCGGCTTGCCGACCCGCCGCGGAGTGGGTTATGTCTATTCCAGTGATCATACAAGTGATGACATGGCTCACGATACTTTGATGCAGTACGTGTCTAACAGTGTTGGTAGTGCCCAAGCTAAGCAACTTGTTAGCCGGAAAATCGCTATTAAGCCTGGTTATCGAGAAAAATTTTGGCATAAAAATTGCCTCGCAATTGGTTTATCGGCCGGCTTTGTTGAACCCATGGAGGCATCAGCATTAGTGTTGGTTGAATTGTCAGCGCAGATGCTAGCCGAGCAATTCCCCGCTGATCGACAAACGATGAATATCATCGCTAAGAAATTCAACCAGAAATTCACCTATCGCTGGGAGCAGATTATCGACTTTCTGAAACTGCACTATGTTTTAAGCAAGCGCAAAGACAGCGACTATTGGCTAGACAACAGCCGAAATGAGAGTATTCCCGACAGCTTGCAGCAATCGTTACAATTATGGAAAACTCAGGTGCCGTGGCATTTCGATACACCGCATATTGATGAAATGTTTCCATCGGCCAGTTTTCAGTACGTATTGTACGGAATGGGCTTTGTGACAGACCTAAATTGTCTACTAGACAGAAGTAACACACAAATGCGTTTGCAAGCAGAGGCTTTGATGCAAGAGAACCAGAAGCAGATCAAAAAGTTGCTCGGTGTGCTGCCTTATAACCGTGACTTGCTGAACAAAGTGGCGGAGTTTGGTTTTCAAAAAATATAGCACAGCTAATTAGTAACAGACATTTAGCGCGGCTATTTGAATGCGCAAGTTTAGCAATCAACGATTAAATAAGAGTAATCAGAATGACAAATCATGCATTAGTAAATATCGACGATCATAAAAATATCCGCATTATCGATACTAGGTCAGAACTCCATGGCGACAACGTTATGTTCACCATGACCTTTCCGTTTGAGTTTCGTAATATCCAACAATGCTATCCAATTTTCTTTCATAAGAACTCGGAGACTGGCGCTCTCTATCCGGTTGCCTTATTTGGCTTTAAAGATAAAGAGAATCTGTTTTTGAATAGCGATGGCTGGTCTGCTCCTTATGTTCCGTTAATGATTAAACGGCAGCCTTTTTTTATTGGTTTTCAAAAAGACCAAGATGAGCCAGATAAGAGAAGTGCAAAGGTCACTATCGATATGGATAGCACACGCGTTAATACGAGTGAAGGAGAGGCTTTATTTGAAGAGCACGGAGGTAATAGTGACTTCTTAATTCGAGCCACGCAAAACCTTGAAATGATCAATGCTGGTAACCAACACAGTGAAAAATTTGTCGCAGCGCTAATAGAACACGATTTAATCGAGTCATTTTCACTAGACATAGAATTGAGTGACGGCAGTGATAACCAGTTGCTTGGTTTCTACACAATTAATGAAGATAAATTGCAAGAGCTTGACGGCGCGACAATGGAATCGTTCAATAAGCAGGGCTTTTTACAACCCATTTTTATGTTGTTAGCATCGCACTCTTGTATGAGCACCTTGCTTGGCTATAAGAATGCGTCGTTGGTTTGATCGGGCTTAGATCGTGCAAACCGAGATGCCGAAAATGCCGTTAGACAAGACTGACGCTAGCCGACCGATTATCGCCACCATTGAGGATTGTGACCCAAATGCAATTGCCGATGAGGTACTTCAATCTAGCCAACCTATTTTACTTAAGGGTTTAGTGTCGCAATGGCCAGTCGTAAAGGCGGCGAGCATATCGGGCCGCAGCGCAGCGGACTATATTTTAAAGTTTGATCGTGGAGCTCCCGTAACGGTGTATCAAGGCGCTCCGGAAATTGAAGGGCGGATTTTTTATAATGAAGATTTCGATGGCTTTAACTTTCAACGAACGCGACAAACCTTTAAAGACACAATTGATAAAATATTTGCCACAGACCAAGACTCAAAGCCGCCAACCTATTACATCGGCTCAACGATGGTCGATCACTGGTTGCCTGGGTTTCTTAAGGAAAACCCGCTCTCGACTGGGTCAAATGAGCCGTTGGTTAGCATATGGATGGGGAATAAGAGTCGTATCGCGGCACACTATGATTTTCCTAATAATATAGCTTGCTCGGTTGCGGGCCGTCGGCGTTTCACGCTGTTTGCGCCAGAGCAAATTGATAATCTTTACGTTGGCCCAATAGATTTAACGCCATCAGGCCAACCCATTAGCATGGTCGATTTTGAAGACCCTGACTATGTAAAGCACCCAAAATTCAAACAAGCGATGGAGACGGCGTTTGTGGTTGAGCTTGAACCTGGTGATGCGATATTAATCCCGAGTATGTGGTGGCATCACGTGGAAGCATTAGATTCGTTCAATGCCTTGGTTAACTTCTGGTGGCGAAGCACACCAGTCTACATGGGCTCGCCCTTTGCGGCATTACAGCATGCGGTATTGAGCTTGCGAGCGCTGCCAGATGAACAACGCCACGCGTGGCAAGCACTATTTGAGCGTTACGTTTTTGACCAAAGTGATGATCAATTTAGCCACATTCCCGAACATGCACGAGGGGTATTGAATCAGGTAGACGAGAAGAGTGCGCAGAATATACGAAAACAACTGGTTCGATTATTAAAGCAGTAAATCGACAAGTTAAAGAGGCATAAATGGAACACAATAAAATAAGAAAAATCGTTATTGTCGGCGGCGGGACAGCAGGTTGGATAGCCGCGGCATCGCTCTCAAAGTTGTTGGGTAAAACCTTAGATATTAGCTTGATCGAGTCTGATCAAATCCCGACCATTGGGGTAGGTGAGGCGACCATCCCAACATTGCTTAGCCTACATGAGCTATTGGGCATCAACGAACAGGAGTTTGTGGCCAAGACACAAGGTACTTTTAAACTAGGGATTTCATTTGAAAACTGGCGAGACTTAGATCAAGACTACATTCATTCATTCGGATTTACCGGAAGAGACTGTTGGGCTGCAGGCTTTCAACACTTTTGGCTCAAGGGTCAGCAGCTAGGCATTGCTAAAGACTTCGGCGAATATTGCCCAGAGCTAGTGGCCGCACGTCAAAACAAGTTTGCGGTTGCGCCTAAGCATGGCCTTAATTACGCTTATCATATAGATGCTGGGCTATACGCTAAATTTTTGCGTGAACTGGCTGAGAAAAGCGGCGTTATGCGGCAAGAAGGCAAAGTTGTCGATGTTGGCTTAGACAGCGACTCAGGCTTCGTTAACAACGTTGTATTAGAGTCAGGCCAAGTAATTGAGGGCGATCTATTTATCGACTGCAGCGGCTTTAAAGGTTTGCTGATTGAGCAAGCCTTGCATACCGGTTATGACGATTGGTCACATTGGTTACCGATGAATAGCGCGGTGGCGGTACAAACCGAAAGCCTTGGTGAGCCGATTCCTTACACACGTTCGATAGCGCGCGACTCGGGTTGGCAGTGGCGTATACCGTTACAAAACAGGGTCGGTAATGGCCTCGTTTTTTGTGATCGTTACCTGTCTGACGATGAAGGCATATCAACGCTCTTGGCCAATATAGAAGGTAAGCTGATTACTGAGCCTCGAGTGATTAAATTTAAAACAGGCACACGTCGTAAACATTGGAATAAGAATGTGATAGCGATGGGCTTATCAAGTGGTTTTATTGAGCCGTTAGAGTCGACCAGTATTCACCTGATTCAACGCAGTATTACGCGTTTGATGCAGATGTTCCCGTACGACGGCATACGCGAGCCTGATATAGTTGAGTTCAATACTCAAATGGACTTTGAGATTGTTAATATTCGCGATTTTATTATTCTTCATTATCATGTGACTAATCGCACAGACACTCCGTTTTGGCGATTTTGTCGTTCTATGGAGATCCCTGATAGTTTGCAACATCGAATTGAATTATTTAAACAAACAGGGCGCGTGTTTCAGGTGCCAACGGAATTATTCGGAGAAAATTCTTGGACCCAAGTAATGTTGGGTCAAGGTTTAATACCAGAACAGTATCACCCGATCGTCAACATGATGGATGACACTGAGCTAGAGTCATTTTTAAGCAGCATTGATCAATCTGTAAAAAATAAGGTATCCCAGCTACCAAAACATTTAGACTTTATTAATTATTATTGTAAAGCCAACTGAGGCTTGCCAAGTCAATCAAGTTGGCTAACTAAGCTTGCTTTTTAATAATTGGTAAACATCACTTCTTTGCTCTTCGGTGAGTGTGGTTACCAAGTCGTTTAGCTCCGCTGGTAAATGACTTTTGGGATCGCCGTTTACTTGGAATACAAGGTAGTTAAAGAAATGACTCCACGCTTCTCGCTGACTTGGCTCAAGCTTGGCAATGGTAAGCATGCTGTGCATAAGGCTATGGCTGGGAGAAAGACTTTGGCTGGGAGAAAGACTTTGGCTGGGAGAAAGACTTTGGCTGGGCGAAAGGCTTTGGTTTGCCATCTCGTTGCACCAATAATTTACTAGCACGTTTATAGTCTCTAATGATTCGACCGCATGCCACCACGGAGTCGGAATGTAGATAGCATCACCTGGCTCTAATATAGCTGATTGCGAATGCGTCAAAGCTTCAGAAAACTTAGGGAACTTTTGATAATCCGGCTTAGTCAAATCAACCAAGCTAATGGGAACTCCGCCGGGAGCATTCAGTGTCGGGCCAATATATAGGTTAGCAATTTGCTCTGGTGGGAAAAGCGTAAAACGACGTCTACCAACAGCAACACAAGCGATGTTGGGATGCACATCATAATGCGCGGCGACTTGCCCTCGATTACCGAGCCATAGGGTGGGTTCAGTTGTTTTATTAAGTAACGGCATCGTGTTATCCGCTTCAAAATCAGGCATCAGTTGTCTGATTGATGCGGCCTGAATCGCGACACTATGAGGTTTGGGCGTATTACGCAGCGCATACAATTGCTCCAAGGTGGCGGTCATCGCTGCCTCCGTCTTGCTAAAATTACTTGCGGTGAGGTCCTCCGAGTAAAAAAAACGGCCATCAATTTCTGGCGCACCAATTATGGTGTAAACGGGCTGGTGATTATCTAATGATATCAGATACTTTACCGCATTTTCCTCAGATGATTTCGCCGCTTTCACCAAGGCCCAATTATCGACTAGGCCCCTGAGAACCGCGGGCTGATTAAGTGGCAGTATTTGCTGTTCAAAAATCTCTCGATCGACATTACGCCATTCTCGAATAGGGCTAGCGGTGGTGGATTGTTTCATATCATAACTAATTTCAGGATATTACTGTCGAGGGTACTCAAGTGGCGACAATGGTCGCTCCATGATAGACGGGAGATCGACAAGATTTGGATAACTAACGGAAATTTCTTTAACTTAGTCGATTCCATTCGCTAAGCGTCATACGGTGCGTTGGCTATAGTCAACTAATCAGGTCGCATCGACCACGTATTTTTATGCTTTCAAGGAACTTAGTGTCGGCTCTATTGCTATTTATTTTAGCACTATATTATAGTGATCAAGCTCGTAGCAATGGAAAGCTTATACCACACGATCTATCGATTGAATGGGCTTTGAATGTCGGCGGTGAGTTTTATCTGGGGGCTGACGGTATCGAATATCAGGCTGATGCACGCGGCAAGAGAGAGCCACTGATTGATTCTATTCGGGGCACTCAAGATGGCACCGTGTTTAAATCCTATCGGCAAGGATCAAATCAGCTCGATCACCCATTAGAAAATGGCTACTACGATCTTATTTTTAAATTTTCCGAGCCACAGAGCATTGGACTTGGAAATCGAGTATTTGACGTTATAGCGGAGGGTCAAACGGTAATTCCAGCGCTGGATGTGACCCAAGCCCGTGATGGCAATGCAAAATCGGCATTGGTGCGTATGGTGCCTAAGGTACTGGTTGATGATGGAACTCTTAATATTGAATTGGAGTCCTTGGTCGGGCAGCCGATACTCAACGCTCTGGTGGTCAGAAAAAGAATGCCCGAAGCTGATAATTGGGTACTGACATGGAGTGATGAGTTTGATTACACAGGCCTGCCTGATGCAAGCAAATGGACGCATGATATCTGGCCAGCTAAGAAGGTTAACGACGAGCAGCAAACTTACACAGATCGCCTGCGCAACATACGGGTAGAAGAGGGTATGCTGACGATC
>JAESTB010000515.1 GCA_016763815.1 Arenicella sp. | reverse complement strand
ATCAATCAACTCACCGTCAATTAACATTTTGTATTGAGCCATTTCTTTTCCCTTCTTTTATAAACGAGCAACTCGCACAACTTGTTACTCGTTGAATTTTTAGTTACCAAAAAGCGTGATCTACCATTGGTATCTCGCAGACATACCCCACCACTGAGGGCGACCATAATATTGTTCGGTAATACCAAACACATCGGTACCCGATAGATCAAATGCTTGTACTTGGTACTCTTCGTCGCCAACATTTTGTATAAACGCAGACAACCTCCAGTTCTCATTTGTGTAGGTCGCAGAGACATTGGCAACGGTATAGCTATCCTGTGCAACATTTGGCGTTCCACTTAACGCGAATGTTATGTCGTCACGATAATCCGCGTCTAATTGAAATGCTAAATCACCACCAAGGGCGGGAAATGAATAACGAACAAGTCCATTTATATTCCATTCTGGAGATTGTATTGGGCGACGTCGCACACCGTTGGTACCGGGGATTTCGGCTTCTGCATCGTTATACGCTACCCCTAATGGAACATCCCAACCAGTGTTTGGCGTTAACTGTAGCTCCACTTCGAAACCTTTAGCCTCTGAATCGGGGGAATTTACGGTAACGGTATCTAAGCCGAGAATGGTAAATAACTGATAATCTTCATAATCATAATAATAGGCTGCGGCATTAATTCGGCCAATATTACCAATATCCCGTTTAATACCTATTTCATAAGCATTTAGGGTTTCTGGCGAATATGAGAAGGTCGCGTCGTCAAATGCGGCTGCACCGAATATTGGCGCATTAAAACCACCGCCTTTAATCCCTCTATTAAAGCTAATATAGGCAAGCCCAGTATCGCTGTATTTCCAGTTTAGTTGTAAACGACCAGCAACCTCTGAATCAGAACGGCTGCCCGTGTAGGCGCCAATCACAGCTTGCAACACTAAATTTGAAGGATCATTAAAACCAGGTTGTGATGATGGGTTTAAAAATTCAACAGCATTAAAACTAAATGTGTAATCTTTCTCATCTTTGATGTAACGCAGGCCAGCAATCAAATCAAGGCGATCACTAATAGCATAATCTAATTGACCGAACACTGAAGTAGACTCAAGCAAGGATGTATATGGGTTATTTAGGCCACCCTCACTACCGGCAACAGTAGTGCCACCACCACCAATGAAAGGATCGGTTATTGCCCCGTTAGAATCATTAATATCAAGATCTAGATAATACAAACCAGCTTGCCACTTTAGCTTATCCGATCCGCCATCTAAGCGGATCTCTTGAGAGAACTGTTCAGCATCTGTTGTTAAAAAGAAATTAAATACTGCGGCTGGAGAAGCATCGGAATCTTCAATGTAGGTTCTTTGAGTCGTCGAAAAATCGGTAATTGAGGTGAAATTTAGAGAATCACTAAGATCCCACTTCACCGTGGCGGTATAGCCCTCGGTTTCTAAATCATTAAAACCAGGGTCATCATAATCACCGGCAAATACATCGCCGTCGTTATCGATGTAAGCAAGTACCGGATTAAAAACCGTCGGCGTTAGAACACCTACGTCGACAGAACTGACATTTTCAAAAAAGCCGGTTCGTATATCTTGTGTTGCTTTACGCGCATTCAACAATAGCTCAAAATCATCATTCAGCTGGTATGAAAGCTGTAAGCGACCCGACACATCATTGGCATTATTTAGGTCTTCGCCAGTTACTCTATTTGCAATATAACCATCGTTATCATGAGTAGAGATAGATAAACGGGCCGATAATTTTTCAGTAAGGCCACCGCCAACAGCGCCTTCCAATTTAAACTGACCATAATCGCCCACCGTTGCTTTTATATAACCATCCACTTCTTGTGATGGCTTACGACTTATAAAATGAACTAAACCACCGGTAGCATTGCGTCCAAACAAAGTTCCCTGCGGCCCGCGAAGAATTTCCACACGTTCCATATCAAACAAAGCAAAGCCAGTGCCCGATTGCTGGCTAATATAAACCTCGTCAATATAGACCGCTACTGGGCTCTCAACATTGGTCGTGAAATCTGAATTTGTAACGCCTCGGATACCAATAGAATAGTTGGCCTCACCGTTTGGCTGAACGGTAGAAACGCCTGGCGCGAATGAAGTTACTTGCTGCGCACTTGTGAAACCTAGCGCTTCCATTTGCTCGCCTGATATAGCCGTGATTGCGATACCAACATCTTGAATGCTTTCACTGCGCTTAGTGGCTGTTACGATAATTTCTTCTAACAACACCTGGGCAGAACTCACAATTGGAATAGCGAACGCGACAGCGCTAGCAATGAGACTTTTTTTAAATATTGTTTTCATACTCACTCCTGACCTTTGATTTTTACAGCTTTTTATTAATATATAAAACGAATATTTAGACCAATTCTCAGGCTCAACATTTAGTTTTAGCTTTCACTGAAACTAGTTCACATGTACTAGTTTCAATAAAAATACATCGTAGTGAAAACGAATGCAATGCATATGAACCATTTTCATAATTAGATAAATTCCTCTACAACAATATATACCTGCAAATAAATCGTTTAAAATATCGGCATTAGTAAAGACATCTTTCCCTCCACTAAAGGTCAAGTACCAACTACATGCCAAATAATTCTGGGGCTCGCGGCCCTTATAAAAGCGGACTAAAAAAACAAAAACTGATTATCGAATCTGCTGTAGATTTACTTATCGATGAGGGATATCACAATTTTTCACTGCGCAAAGTGTCTCAGCGAGCTGGAATATCAGGCGGCAATTTACAGCACCACTTCAAAACTAAAGAAGATCTCCTCGAGGCAATGCTAGACTCATTGATTAGTGTGTATCTAGAAACATTCAAAGCCCTCTCGGAAGGGCAAATACCGCCGAAAGAAAGACTACGAAAAATATTGGAACACGTAATTCTGGACCTGAATAGCAAGTCGACGACACTTATATTCCCCGAGCTATGGTCACTATCTAATCACGATAAGCGAGTTAGTAAGTCAGTCGATAAAATGTATGAACGATATCGAGCCGTGCTCAAAGATTGTGTGGCAAAGATCAATCCTAAACTTAGCACACTCCAAATTGAGAAAGTTGCACTGTTCATGAGTGCATCAATTGAGGGGCACACAATATTCATAGGCTACAAACGAAACTGGACCCACCATACCAAGTCAATTATTGAGATGGCGTACACATCATTTCTCTTTCTAATTGAATCTGGGAATATCCCTGAATAACCCATCCAAAAACTCTCGATTAAATTTAATAGCCAAGGCCACTTCTATCCCATTAACTGAAAATTAAAAGTTTGATTCTCCTTAGCATTTGATAAAATAGCTTTACCACAAGTTATTGAATGAGACCTCAACATAACTCACTGCCCCACGGGTAATTTGTTAAATAGGGTATGCAAAAGCCTTTCACTACTCAGTCCGAGCTGTTGGTAAGTGCATCGGACATGGATACCGAAGCTCTACTAGATTGGTCACAGATCAAACGTGACCGTGATGCGGGCAGTCATGTAAAGCACGACAGCCGTGAGAATAGGAAATCTACCTATGGGTTTTCAGTGCATACCAGAATTTAATATTGTCATAGAAGGGATTTTTAATGATGGGCTTAGTGTAGCTCTCTGATTCGTTAGTGATGAAGCATCATTTATTCTACGCTACTTAATCAGTTTTAAGCCTAGGCTTTAGCTTACTAGGGCCGACCTTCGGCTCTGATTATTCGCAGCTCTCACAGTAGTATCTAACTGCTATCCACCAACTTTATGCGCAAGCGCTTGCGTTTAAAGTTATCGCATTACGCCAACGGTCGCTCAAACAAAGACAAGGCGGGATAAAACAAGAGAACTGAATCCGAATTCAGAATAGACGCATCTAACTTTCATCGACAGACAAAATTAATGATAAACAGATCAACGGAGAGTTACTCATGCTAAGCATAAACAACATTGTAAAAACCTATGACAATGGCGTAAAAGCCCTCAACTCAGTCAATTTGGAAATAGATAAAGGCATGTTTGGTCTTTTAGGCCCAAATGGAGCAGGCAAATCTAGCCTTATGCGCACCATCGCCACTCTTCAACAACCCGATCAAGGAAGCATTCAATTTGGTGATATTGATGTGCTAACTCAACCTAATGAATTACGTCAGCGCTTAGGCTACTTACCACAAGACTTTGGTGTGTACCCGCGTGTTAGCGCGTTTGACTTACTCGATCACTTGGCAATTCTTAAAGGACTATCGAATAAGAAACAACGTAAAGAAACGGTCAACGCACTACTTGCGCATACAAATTTACACCAACATCGCAACAAGTCAGTAAGCGGTTTCTCTGGCGGTATGCGCCAACGCTTTGGTATTGCCCAAGCATTATTAGGCGACCCAGACCTGATAATCGTTGACGAACCAACCGCCGGTCTAGACCCTGAAGAGCGCAACCGATTTCATAATTTGCTGGTTAGCTTAGGCGAAGAAAAAGTGATCATTCTATCAACTCATATTGTCGAAGATGTCTCTGAGCTGTGCCTAAACATGGCGGTGCTTGGTAATGGCGAAATCTTGTTAGAAGGTAATCCTATGCACGTTACTGACAGCCTTAATGGGCGTATTTGGCGTAAACTCACATCGCGTGATGAAGCGACCGAGTTGGAAGCGGCTCTGCCAGTAATCTCAAAACGCTTGCTAGCTGGTCAAACTGTATTACACGTACTTGCTGACGATGCTCCCGAAGGTTTTGAACAAGCTTCGGCGACCTTAGAAGATGTCTATTTCTCGACCTTGCATTGTGCTCGTACCAACCAAACCGCTGCTTAAGGAGAGCTAATTATGTTAAGCAATATGCTCAAGTTCGAATGGCGCTATTTTACCCGCCAACCATCCTTTATCGTTACCTGCTTGGTGTTTTTCCTACTGCCATTTTTAGCAATAGCCAGCAGCGGAGTCCAAATTGGATCGGGTGGTAATGTTGTAAAGAATAGCCCCTACGCGATTTCTCAAATTCTACTTATATTAAGTATTTTCTCGATGTTTGTAGTGGTGAATTTCGTTGGAAATACTGCAACTCGAAACCATACACAGAAAATGGCTGAAATTATTGGTACCAAACCAATACAACCATTCGCTTATAACCTTGGACGTTTTCTAGGCTCATATCTAGTTTGCCTAACGGTGTTTTTAATGGTGCCAATCGGAATTTTCGTTGGTTCACTAATGCCCTGGGTCGATGCCGAACGCATTGGACAAAATCAGCTTTTATACTATGCAGTACCTTTCATAATATTTTCGACTACAACCATTTTCACCCTCGCAGCTATTTTCTACGCGGTGGCCCGTAAAACAAATAGCCTAATGATAATGTACGTAGTCGCTATAGCAATTTACATTGCATATAGCGTGTCAGGAATTGTATTCGATCAACCCGATCAACGTTTTTATCGCGCTTTATTCGACCCATTCGGATTGAATAGCTTTACAGAGGCATCACGATATTGGACCGTGTTTGAACGAAACACTAGCGTTGCTAGTTTGACTACGATGATCATCGCCAACCGAACATTGTGGCTTGGCATAGCTATCGCGGCACTCGCCTCTATGGGGGGGCTGTTTAAACCTCTACGCCTCAAACCCTTCAAAACAAATAATAAGAAACTAAAATCAAAGCCCGCTAATATCGTTCTGAACAATCCAGATATATCGTATCGGGTAGAATCAAAATCAACAGCCAGCCAATTCGTCGCCAGCTTAAGACTCGAAATTAAGCAAACAATTTTCAGCGCACCGTTCCTAATATTGCTGATAATTTCAACCGCGCTACTTTTGGTCATCGTATTAACCGACACCGGAGGCTATGGTCAACCTCTATGGCCAATTACACAAACGATGATTGATAGCATCGAAGGAGCATTTTTTCTGCTCGTGCTAATAATCATGGGCTACTTTACCGCCGAAGTTGTATGGCGAGAGCGAACCGTAGGCATCGGCGACATCACAGACTCCACGCCAACTCATAACATAGTGTTTTGGTCATCAAAGTTAATTTCGATATGTTTAGTGGTAGTCATACTGATGATTGTCGGCATGATCATCGCGGTGGCACTACAAGCCAGCAAGGGCTATACCAATTTTGAGTTTGAGCAATATTTTATCCGCTTGATGTATTTTCAAGCCTACCCGCTTGCATTAACCGCGGTATTGGCATTCTTTATTCAGACTATTAGTCCAAATAAATACATTGGCATGATGGTTTTTGCTGGCTTTATCCTTTCGCAAATTATCCTTTATAGCCTAGGTGTCGAGCACAAGATGTTCAGCTATTCAGAGTCCCCTGTACTAATTTACTCGGATATGAACGGTTACGGTGACTATCTAACATCACACCATTGGTACATGCTTTACTGGACCGCATTGGCAGTAATCTTAGGCCTTGTGAGCTTTGGCCTATGGCGCCGCGGCCCAAGTTCTAGCCTACGCAGCCGCATCAGCCTTTTAAAATACCAGCTAGGTAATAAAGGCATGATCACCGCGGCGATTGCGGTATTGGTCCTAGCCGGCTCTGGCAGCAATATTTACTACAATACTCGGGTGCTCAATAAGTTTGTCAGTGTTGATGACTTACGTGACCAACAAGCCAACTATGAAAAAACTTACTCGGCTCATAAAGATGACAATACCCCAATCATTAAAAGCGTAGATATTAAGGCCGATATATTCCCTATGCAGCGACGCATAGAGGCGGTTGCTGATATTACCGTTGAAAATCGCGGTAATACGCCAATTAGTCGATTTCTAGTTATTTGGCCACTACATGCCAAAATAAGCGATGTGAAGATTAACCACGGCTCAATCGTAGAACGAGACGACGATTTAAACACCGCTTGGTTCGAATTTTCTAAGCCGTTGATGGTTGGCGAAACTCGTAAAGGACAATTAACCACTGTGATCGATCACGATGGTTTTAAAGACCAAGGCGAAGACTTTACCATTTTGGAAAATGGAACCTTCATTAATAATGCCGAACTACTACCATATTTTGGCTACAGCGCAAGCTATCAATTAGTCGATAGACATCAACGGCGCAAACGAGGTCTCGGCGAACCGACACGGGCCCACAAACTCGAAGACCAGTCTCGATATGGAGAGCACGCCTTTGATAGGTCGATAACGTTTATTAATTTCAGCGCAACAATATCGACCTCTAGCGACCAAATTGCGATCGCGCCCGGCTATTTAACCTCTGAATGGCAAGATGGAGATCGTAAATATTTTCGCTATGAAATGGACACCCCAATCCTAAATTTCTTCAGTATTAACTCAGGCCGAATGGCGACTAGAAAGGAAGCTTACAAAGGTGTCAATATTGAAGTTTACTACCATCCTGATCATCATTGGAATATTGACAATATGATTCAATCGACCAAAGACTCTTTGGATTATTTTGAGGCCGCATTTGGGCCATATCAACACCGCCAATATCGTATTATAGAATTCCCAAGGTACCGTTCATTCGCCCAATCTTTTGCTAACACCATACCGTTTTCCGAAGGCGCTTTTCTAAGTGACCAACGATCTGACGAACACATTAATCAAGTGTACTTTATCAACGCTCATGAGATGGCGCACCAATGGTGGGGTCACCAACTCGGTGCCGCCAACGTCGAAGGATCGGCTGTTTTATCCGAAACCTTGGCCGAGTATAGTGCTTTGATCGTGATGGAAAAAGCGTATGGTGAAACCAAGGCACGCAAATTTCTAACCTACGAATTAGATCGTTATTTACGCGGTCGAACCGGTGAAATTTTGAACGAAAATCCATTGTTGAGAACCGACAATCAGCAATATATTCACTATCAAAAAGGCGCCGTGGTGATGATGGCATTGCGCTACCGAATGGGTGAACAGAAAGTAAACCAAGCACTCAGGGGAATACTCGAGGAATTCAAGTTCAAAGACAAGCCATTTCCAACAACCTTAGATTTAGTGCGGCATTTAAAAACGCATGCTAATGACTCAGAAAAATCGCTGATCGACGACTTGTTTAATCAAATCACTTTGTATGAAATGCGCGCCGAAGAAGTCACAAGTGACGAACTAGAAAATGGTAAGTTCAAAATCACCTTCAAGGCATCGGCTAAGAAATTCTCCGCTGATGGTGAAGGTAAAGAAACTGAACAAGCCCTAGAGGAGAGCGTAGAAATCGCCATGTTTACCAACGATCCGAATAAATATGACCTTGAAAATCGAGTAATCTATAAACAGCAACATTCTGTTGTTAGTGGTGATAACACCTTCGAAATTATAGTCGATGAAAAGCCGGCCTATATTGGTATAGATCCTTTTGTTCGATTTATTGACCGAGATACTGGCAACAATATTTTAGAGTTTTAGTTAACACAGTCGATTCCTTATAAGCCGAGCCTTAAAACCGCTTGGCTTATCCCTCCATGTAGACAACAATCTAAGTGGGAAAATCCTTTTACTTAAAGCAGTGATCACTCAACGCTAGACTCTATTGAGTGACCACATTGCTATTTACCTAATTTTAGAACATCCAGCCAGTCGGGTTTGGATGTGGCTTGCCTTCATCCAATAACTTCATGCCTTTAACACAGCGTACGATGAACCAAACTAGCACGGCCAACATCAGGAAAAAACCTATTACAACGGCCATCAAAACCATGGAGATCACGCCGTAAAGTAGGCCAATCCAAAATGTTCTGATCAAAAATTGATAGTGTGACTTCAGCCATTCTGGCGCGTCACCCTTATTGATGTAGGACATAATCAAGCCAATAATACTGGTCAAACCGAGTACGATACTGACCAAATAAAGGATATAAATCAGCTTAACGCTCTTAGCAGGTGCTGGATCGGTGGTGGTATTTACAACTTCATTCATTTTGATTTTTCCTAGATAGTATCTTTTTAAAGTCGTGACTAACAATAGTCAATAATAATACTATATTGATATTTAATCAAAAGTGCGCGGTTTTTAGATATTTTTATCGCCTTGTACCAAAGCTTCGATGCTTTTTTCATTTCTTTTAGCCTGAAAACTTTAACGCGAAACAAAAGCGTGTCTTAACATAGTGATCGATTTATCAACAACACTTACATTATTTATTACTTCATCGATACCATCAGTAAACTTTTTAATAGTGAGTTCCTTGATTGTCTCCTTTTCGGTAATACAATAACCTTAAGCCGCTACTCCTTGCGCGACGCCGGCCTCTCGAACAACTGGCATTTTCAATAAATACTCAAACGCTGAAAGTGATGCTTTGGCACCTTCGCCCATTGAAATAGCAATTTGTTTATAGGGCACCGTTGTAACGTCGCCGGCGGCAAAAATACCCGGCTCTGAGGTTTGGCACCGCTCATTGATAACCACTTCGCCATATTGGCTAAGCTCAACAACGCCTTTCAAGAATGCACTGTTCGGGAGCAAACCAATTTGAATGAACACACCATTCAAATTTAATACCGTCACTTCATCGCTTGCCCGATCTTGATATTCAATCGCGTTTACCTTGCCTTCCTGCGCCAGAATTTGCTTGGTCATGACGTTTTTATGAATTGTAATGTTGTCGCGTAACCCAGCTTGGTCAAGCAATATTTGATCGGCTTTTAGCTCTGGTAAAAATTCGAATACCGTCACCGATTTTACAATACCGGCTAAATCAAGTGCCGCTTCAATGCCCGAGTTACCGCCACCGATCACCGCGACATCTTTGCCTTTAAAGAAAGGGCCGTCACAATGTGGGCAATAGGCGACACCGTTACCAATGTTTTCTTTCTCGCCGGGCACACCAAGCTCTTTCCACCGCGCGCCGGTGGCAACAATAATAGTTTTGGCTTCGATTACTTCACCGGAGGTGAGAATCACTTTTTTAATCTCTCCCTTTTCAATCGAGGTAACACTCATATGTTCTTTAAGTGTTACTTCATAGTCGTTCAAGTGCTTAAGCATTGCGCCAGTTAATTCAGTCCCCGTAGTTTTTGATACGGAAATGAGGTTTTCGATACCCATTGTATCTTTAACTTGCCCGCCAAAACGGTCGGCGATGATGGTGACGTTCAAGCCTTTACGCGCGCTATAGATCGCCGAGGCTACCCCCGCTGGGCCGCCGCCAATTACCACCACGTCTTGCAACGGCATGGCTTCGGCCGATGCCATATTGGCCGCGTCTGGAAAACGCTCAGTCAACTTGCTCACTAGCGACGCTATATCAACCTTACCGTTAGCGAACAGCTCACCATTGAGGTAAACGCTTGGGACACCTTGAATGTCGCGTTCTTGAATAATGCTTTGGAATAGCCCACCGTCAATCATTTCTGACTTAATGTTGTCGTTCAGAAGGGCGAATTGATTCAAACCCTGTACAACTTCTGGGCAATTATGACAACTCAAGGAAATGAATACTTCAAAGTGAAGATTCTCTTTTAAGTTACCAATGAATGTTTGGATTGTCTCATCAAGTTTCAACCGTGTGCCGGTGCTTTGCAAGATAGACAATATCAGCGAGTTAAATTCATGGCCGCTGGGAATACCAGTAAAATTAATGCCGGTATTTTTACCTTCAACTTCTAGGAAGAAGCTGATTGGGCTACGTAAGTAGTTGTCAGTATCGCGTTCTTCAATACTAATGTTGTCGCTAGTAGAAGCAACACTAGTTAGGAATTCAAGTAGTTCGCTTCGTTTCGCATGCTCACCCTTTTGTAAAACAAGCGTTATCGGTTTGAGCATATTGGCGGTGTAGCCTTTTAATGCAGTTAAAATATCGTTACTAAGCATTACGTGCTCCTTCCTCGGGTAAGCGTCAGTCTAATTTAAGAATGAATGCAAGAGACCAGAGTTTCCGGCCTCTTGCGACGACTGTTTGGCTGAACTTTTTAGCCGACTTTAGATCATTCCAACTAGATCTAAAGAAGGTTCTAGAGTTTTTTCGCCTTCTTTCCATTTTGCCGGACACACTTCGCCTGGGTGAGCCGCTACATATTGGGCCGCTTTTACCTTACGCATTAGGTCTTGCGCATCACGGCCAATGCCTTCAGCGGTGATTTCCATCGCTTGAATAATGCCTTCTGGATCAACTAAGAATGTTGCACGATCAGCGAGGCCAACACCGGGGCGCATAACTTCAAAGTTTTCGGTGATTACGCCATTCGGATCGCCAATCATGGTGTACTTGATCTTGCCAATAGTGTCAGAAGCGTCGTGCCATGCTTTGTGGGTAAAATGCGTGTCCGTTGATACTGAGAACACTTCAACGCCAAGACCCTTAAGTTCTTCTTGGTAATCGGCAAGATCGCCCAATTCAGTTGGGCATACAAAGGTGAAGTCTGCAGGGTAAAAGAAAAAGACAGCCCATTTGCCTGATATATCATCGCTTGATACTTCTATGAATTCGCCGTCACGAAATGCGCTAGCGTTGAAAGGTTTAATTTGGGTATTTATTAGGGCCATGGTGGTCTCCGGGTAAGTTTTAATTAAAGGGTTAAATTCTGCACACGTAGTGCGTCAGCATTAAGCGGATAATAATATAAAACTATAATTTAATAAATTTTATTATACTGAACATGATGTTCTAAAATACTGAACGTTAATTGTGAGAGACTCAGCCTATAGTAGCCCTGTCTGGGCTTATCAAATCTGACAAAACGAAGAGGCTTATTATGATCTCATTTAAACAGCTTAACTACGCCCTAGCGGTGGAAAAAAATCTGCATTTTAAGCGTGCGGCCGAGTCATGCTCGGTCTCGCAATCTGCCTTAAGCACCGCCTTGAGCCAATTAGAATCACAATTAGGCTTACAAATATTCGAGCGCGATAACAAAAAGGTGCTAGTAACCCCTATCGGCAAGAAAGTATTGGAGAAGGCCCAAGAAATCAAATTGCAGCTCGATGATATATACAAGCTTGCTGACGCACAGCGCAGCGTGTTGAGCTACCCAATATCGATCGGCATTATTCCCACCATCGCTCCCTATCTATTACCCATAGTACTGCCGAAATTGACTCAGCAATACCCGCACCTCGAACTTGAAATCGTCGAAGAGCAATCTCATATTCTAGTTGACAAGGTTCGACGCGGAGAAATAGATACCGCGATCTTGGCGCTACCTTACGCCTGTGACGGCTTGTTGACTTTCGAATTCTGGCAAGAAGATTTTTACTGGATTACCCATAGTGACAAGATGCAAAGCGGTTGTACTGAGGTCAGTGCAAACCAACTGGCGCGGTCTAATTTAATGCTATTGCAAGACGGCCACTGTCTAAAAGATCAAGCATTGGCAGCTTGTAAGTTCCCAAGCGACGCTAAACACAGTGTTGGCGCAACTAGTTTAAATACCTTGATTCAGTTAGTTGCTGGCAAGCTAGGCACAACGCTGGTCCCTGAAATGGCGTTGGAGCAGTTGATAGAGCACAACCCTTTGCTTAGCAAAGCGCGATTAAGTGAATCGGGCCCTCACCGGCGTATCGCGTTTATTGTTAGACCGAACTATTCAGGGGTAAACAATATTGAGTTATTGATGGCGCAGTTTAAAGGCTCATTGAAACAGCATTTCCAGAAAAATAAGATCTAATACTTTCTTGATTTGTCACAGTAGCCCCATTTTACTCAGGTCGGCGTATTGTATGCCGGTATGAAAAGTTGCAGCGACACCGACATGATCATTCAAACTACAATCTTTCGCTTTTTGTTTTGACTGTGAGCCAGCATTGTTGACCTATCAGCGACTTAAGAACACGGAAATCAGGCGACCTTTTAATAGAGTAATCTCTGGAAGTTCTAGTTAATCACCCAACCATATGCATTGTCCACTACAATACACAATCAAATATTAGGAGATAACATGGATAATTTAGTTTTTGTAATCGCTGGCGTCATCATTCTTGTTCTAGTGTTTCGAAGTATTGTTCGAATCGTGCCACAGAATTCAGCGTATGTCGTTGAACGTTTAGGCAAGTATTCGTCGACTCTCGAAGCTGGCTTCCACATACTGATACCGTTCATGGATCGCGTTGCTTACAAGCACTCGCTAAAAGAGTTTGCCCTGGATGTCCCCGCTCAACAAGCCATCACCAAAGACAACGTGCCGCTAGGTATTGATGGGGTTTTGTACTTACGGATTATGGACCCCAAGGCCGCGTCGTACGGGGTAGAGAATTTGCGCTTTGCGATCACCCAGCTAGCTCAAACAACTATGAGAGCCGAGATTGGTAAAATAAGCTTGGACGCAACCTTTGAATCACGCGAGCATATTGACGCCTCGGTTACTCATGCTATCGACGAAGCGTCTGAGGCATGGGGCACCAAAGTTCTGCGTTATGAAATTAAGGATATTTCGCCACCGGCGACCATTCTTGACGAGATGGAGAAGCAAATGGCCGCTGAACGACAAAGGCGCGTAGCCGTGACCACGTCAGAAGGCTACCGCCAAGCGCAAATTAACGAAGCCGAGGGCGACCAGCAAGCGCTTGTACTACGTGCCCAGGGTAGTGCCGACGCAGTTGAGATTGAAGCCAAAGCACGTGCCACCGCAATTAGTACTATCTCAGCGGCGATTAACCAAGACGGCGGAACCACTGCCGTCGCGCAGCAGCTATCCGAACAGTATATTTCAGCCTTTGATAAGCTAGCACGCGAAGGCACCGTGGTTCTGTTACCCAACGATGCGTCTGATGTCACCTCAGTAGTGAGTAAAGCCTTTACCGCATTTGATGCATTGAAGACGCAGGTCGACAAAACAAAAAACGCTAGCTAACGCTCACACCAGGAATGTTATGACTGATATTTCACCAGCCGTTTTCTATTTGAGCCTAGCCGTGGTCTTGATCGCTGCCGAGCTCTTGATACTGCAGCTTTCTGTATTCTGGTTTCTGTTCTTCGGGGTTGGAGCGTTAATCACCGCCGTGATCAGTTGGTTTATACCCTTAACTTGGCTAGTAAGCACCAGCATATTTCTAGTCTCATCGCTCGCTATGGCCCTGCTACTCTATCCCATTCTCCGTAAGTGGCAAGCCAAGCCTGGCCCAATTGCCGGCAATGACGCCATAGGCCAACGGGTGGTAGTGCTGAAAACTATTAGCCGAGATAAAAACGGCCAAGTTCAATGGTCAGGCTCTACGTGGAACGCCGAATTGGCTGATGGCGAAAAGGAGATAGCCGTCGGCGAGCCGGCGGTGATTATTAAACTCGAAGGCATTCGCCTGTTTGTCGGGCGTGGCCGTTAAACCGGCTATTTCGGCGTTTATCAAGTCTAGACAACGGATAGATTACGACACAACAATTTTATCAAGAAAATGCCCGAGTCAAAGCCACATCTTGCTACCCTAAGCATTGCCGCAGAAAGCCCTCGCATAGCAGCAAGGCATAGCAAAATTGAGCTCGTTTGTGAGAACGTTTATATTGTCATAGGGAGAATGCCTCAACCCCGGCTCGCCCTCTATTAGAACGTTTATTCTTATACTATTCACGCACCATGACCATTGTTCGCCAACAGAGCAGTGATGGCAGCTATGAATTGACCTTGATTAATACCATACGCCTCGATGATAAAACCTTAGCGCAATTATCAATGTTAGGCGAAATTAAACATGTCGTGAGGCTAGGTGCGTTTCATCGCGTTGACGACGCATTTTATTTACAGCGCAACCCGACAAAGTGCTGGATTATCGAAGGATGTGATAAGCGCACCTGGTCTCAAAGTAGAATCAGGAATCTTAAGGAACCTCTGATCAAGTCCAAACGGTATCTTTTATTCAGCAAACGTTTAGCCAGAGGTGCCATCAATATTCTGGGTATGCTCATATAAGCGGTCGATTAAACTATCAAAAAGCTCTCGCTCCTTTTTACTAAAACATTCGTGCAACTTATCTTCGTAGTCATACGATACTGGCACTACCTGTTGATAAATTTCCAGCCCCGTTTTGGTCAAGCTCAGGTTGTGGCGGCGACGGTCAGCTGCATCCATTTCACGACTAACAAGGTGACGCGCAAGAAGCTTTTGCAACGCACGACTGACAATGGACTTTTCGATTTGAATTTTTATCGATACTTCATCCGCCGATGTTCCTGGGTACTCACCTAGGACGGCCATGATTCGCCACTCGGTAATCGATAGCGCAAATTTGTCTTTGTAGGTTTCGGCAATAACACCGCTAATTCGGTTAGACAGAATTGATAACCTATAAGGCAGGAAGCGCTCTAATGTCAAAACAGCTGGATGTTTAGAAGGCCTTTTTGGCATAGTTGCATTTAGTTGTTATTACAACTATATTGGTTGTGATAACAACTAGTTTAAACCATTTTTGAGCGAGACCCTAATGTCTGATTTATTTGAAAATCCAATGGGATTATGCGGCTTTGAATTCATTGAATTTGCCTCCAACACACCCGGTGTACTCGAGCCGATTTTTGAAATGGCGGGCTTCACCAAAGTCGCCCAACATCGCTCCAAAGAGGTTCACCTTTATCGCCAGGGCGATATTAATTTACTGATTAATTACGAGCCATCGAGCAACGCCTACTACTTTGCCCAAGAACATGGCCCGTCTGCCTGCGGTATGGCATTTCGAGTCAAAGACTCGCAAGTCGCCTATGCCCGTGCACTCGAATTAGGCGCGCAGCCGGTTGACATCCCCGTGGGCCCAATGGAGCTGCGCTTGCCAGCGATCAAAGGCATTGGCGGAGCACCTTTATATTTGATTGATCGCTTTGAAGAAGGCACGTCCATTTACGACATCGACTTTGAGTTCATTGACGGCGTTAATCGAAAGCCCGAAGGTTGTGGCTTTAACGTAATCGACCATTTAACACACAATGTCTATCGTGGCCGTATGCAATACTGGGCTGACTTCTACGAGCATTTGTTTAACTTTAGAGAGATTCGCTTTTTTGATATCAAGGGCGAGTACACTGGGCTAACGTCGAAAGCTTTATCGGCGCCGGATGGCTTGATTCGCATTCCCCTAAATGAAGAAGCATCGAAAGAAACTGGGCAAATTGAAGAATTTTTGATGGCCTATAATGGTGAAGGTATTCAGCATATTGCTTTCTCCTGCGATAACTTAATAGAATGCTGGGACAAACTTAAGGCTCGCGGCATGCCATTTATGAGTGCGCCACCCGACACTTACTACGCTATGCTCGAAGAACGTTTGCCGAACCACGGTGAGCCAATTGATGCATTACAATCGCGAGGTATTTTGTTAGACGGTAGCACCGAGAACGATGACCCGCGTTTGTTGCTACAGATTTTTTCTGACACGCTTATTGGCCCTGTATTTTTTGAGTTTATTCAACGCAAGAAAGACGATGGCTTTGGCGAAGGCAATTTTAAGGCATTGTTCGAATCAATCGAACGCGACCAAATAGAGCGCGGCATAGTTGGTGGTAAGTAAGTCGTTGGTGGCAAGCAAATATCAGACCTTAGCCGCTGAACATCTGACAGAATAAAAAGAAGGAATCTATGATTGTATTAAACGAAACACATCAACCCGAGTTACGCAGTTGGGTCGCATCGGCTAACGATGACCAAAGCGATTTTCCGATTCAAAACCTACCGTTTGCAATTTTCAAACGCCGCGGCAGTAACGAAAAATTTAGAGCCGGAGTGGCCATTGGCGAGCATATTGTTGATCTAAAAGCCGCCCATAAGGCGGGTGTGTTTAGCATGTCGCTGACGCCGATGCTTAAGACTTTACATAAATCCAAACTGAACCAGTTTATGGGTCTCGGCAAAGATGCGTGGTCTGAATTACGCCTCGAGCTCTCTCGTGCACTAAGGGTCGATTCAACCTTACAAACACAGTTAGAAAATTGCTTAGTACCACAGAGCCAAGCCGAATATAAAATTCCTGCGCGCATTGGCGACTACACCGATTTTTACACCTCGATTAATCACGCCACCAATATTGGCAAACTTTTTAGGCCCGACAACCCCTTACTTCCAAACTACCAGTGGATACCGATTGGCTACCACGGGCGAAGCTCTTCAATTGAAGTGTCTGGGCATGGATTTCATCGGCCTAAAAGCCAACTCAAGGCAGCCGATGCGGATGCCCCAATTCTAGCGCCATGCAAACGACTCGACTATGAACTAGAGGTCGGTATCTATATTGGCAAAGGTAATACCTTAGGCCATTCTATCGACATTAACGACGCCGAAGACCATGTCTTCGGGCTGTGTATGTTTAACGACTGGTCAGCACGAGATATTCAAGCGTGGGAGTATCAACCTCTTGGCCCATTTTTATCAAAAAGCTTTGCCTCGACTGTGTCGCCGTGGATTGTCACGATGGAAGCAATAGCACCGTATCGCCAGGCATGGTCTCGCCCAGCCGACCACCCTCAACCGCTGCCGTATTTAGAGTCGCACGATAACCGCAGTTCTGGCGCCGTTAATATGCACCTAGAGGTGTTATTACAAACCGCAAAAATGAAAGCCGGCGGCCAAGTAGCCGAGCGAGTCGCATTGAGCAATTTTAGTCAATCGTACTGGACCATCGCACAGATGGTGACACATCATTCAGTCAACGGTTGCAATCTAAAGCCAGGTGACTTCTTTGGCAGCGGCACACAGTCTGGCACCACCGCTAACAGCTACGGCGCGCTAATTGAAGCAACCACCGGTGGGAAAAATCCGATAACGTTAAGCAATGGCGAAACACGAGCGTTTTTAGAAGATGGCGATACCGTCACGCTCAATGGTTGGTGTGATTCCGAAGTAGCCCCTCGGATTGGCTTTGGTCATGCGACCGCAACGGTGCTACCGGCACTTGAGGATTAGTATGAAGATTGAACGAATTCATCATGTAGCTTATCGCTGCCACGATGCCAAAGAAACCGTCGAGTGGTATGTGCAAAATTTAAAAATGGATTTCGTACTTGCAATAGCCGAAGACCAAGTGCCCTCGACTAAAGAGCCCGACCCTTATATGCACGTTTTTTTAGACGCCGGGCAGGGCAATGTATTAGCATTTTTCGAGCTGCCAACCAAACCGACCATGGGCCGCGATGAGAATACCCCAGAATGGGTGCAACACATCGCCTTTAAAGTCAAAGATATGAGCACCTTGCTAGAGTACAAGTCTCATTTGGAAAATAATGGAATTGACGTATTGGGCGTAACCGACCATTCGGTGTTTCACTCAATCTATTTTTTTGATCCTAATGGACATCGTCTCGAATTAGCGGCGCCGGACCTTGCCGAGCAAGCGAAACTAGAGCGCTTAGATGGGGTTAAATGGGAGATGCTCGATGAATGGTCAAAGACTAAGCGAGCACCCAAACACGCCGACTGGCTGCATAACTCTGAATTTAACGCATTAGATTAAACATGAAACTAACCACCTACTTTCGAAGTACCGCCTCCTATCGAGTACGTATTGCGCTAAATTTAAAAGCAGTGAAACATGAGCTACAGCCTTTAAACTTATTAACTGGTGAGCAACAGTCGTCCGACTTTCTTAGCACTAATCCCGAAGGCTTAATTCCGGTACTTGATACCGGCGTTGATATTCTGACTCAATCAATGGCCATTCTCGAGTATTTAGAGGAAACCCAAAGGCAGGTGAAATTATTACCCGACTCACCAATCGATCGTGCCTTTGTTCGCGCTCTGGCACAAATCATTGTCAGTGATATTCACCCACTTAATAATTCGCGAGTACAGAATTATCTTGTTAATGAAATGGGTGTTAGCCAGGATCAGAAACTGCAGTGGTATCAGCATTGGATCGCGCTTGGTTTTAGCAGCCTAGAAAAACGCTTAGCCAAAAGTGCTGGCAAGTTTTGTTTTGAAGATACGGTAAGTATTGCCGACGTTTGTTTGATACCACAAGTCTATAACGCGCATCGGTTTAATTGCCCAATGGATGATTACCCAACCATCAATAGACTCAATGCGGCATGCTTAAAGCTCGATGCGTTTGCTAACGCGGCACCCGAATTTCAACCTGACGCCCCATAACTAGCTCTCGATAGTCGTGCAAAGTCAACTACAAGTAATACAAAGCCTGCCGTCGCATTTGCAACCTTTTGTTGTGACGCAAGACTATTCACTCTACACGCCGCGCGACCAAGCCGTATGGCGTTTTCTAATTAACCAGCTTCGCTTTAGTTTAAAGGGTGCGGCACACGAGACGTATTTTGAAGGCCTAATAAAAACCGGTATTGGCTTCGAGAAAATTCCGTGCATCGAAGAGATTAATTCACGCTTAAACCTATTAGGCTGGCGCGCTGTGGCGGTTGATGGATTTCTACCACCAGCAGTGTTTATGGAATTTCAAGCGAATCAAGTATTAGCCATTGCGGTTAATATTCGCGCGTTTGAGCACATGCTGTACACCCCAGCACCTGACATTATTCACGAGTCGGCCGGTCATGCGCCGTTTTTAATCGACATAGATTACGCCGAATTTTTACAGCGATTTGGCGAACTTGGTATGCAAGCAATTGCCAACCAACACGACATGGATCACTACGAAGCGGTACGTGACCTCTCGATCGTTAAGGAAGATATCAATTCCACCGAAGCTCAAATAGAACGAGCAGAACAACGTGTTGCCGAAATTCAAAACACCACAGTCGAGCCAACAGAGGCCAACTTACTAGCAAGACTCCACTGGTGGACGGTGGAATACGGATTAGTAGGTGAAGTCGATAATTATCGAATTTACGGTGCTGGTTTATTATCGTCTTTGTCCGAAAGCCAACGTTGCTTAGATGACGTCAACGTTAGCAAAAAAGCGTTAACCGTTGACTCAATAAAAACCGCTTACGATATCACTGCCCAACAACCTCAGCTATTCGTTACTCAATCCTGCAGGCATCTAAGCCACGTGCTAGAAGAATACGGTCGTCATATGTGTTGTATAGCCGGTGGCTCGTCATCGCTGTTGAAAGCCTATGAGGCAGGCTCTATAGTCACTGTTACCATGAACTCAGGGCTTCAGGCATCTGGTAAGATCAGCCGCGTAATGTGTGACGCCGTTGGCAACGCCATTTATTTAAATACCGAAGGGCCAACCCAATTGGCACTCGATAACATCGAGTTAATCGGCCATAGTATTGACTATCATGCACACGGTTTTGGATCGCCAATCGGCCGCTTAATCGGCTTAGAGCGGTGCCTCTCGGAGTATAGCGTTGATGAATTGGCACGCGATGGTATTGCGCTGAATAAACCAACGACTCTACGATTTCTATCTGGCATAACGGTTAAAGGAACCCTGACTAATATTCTTCGACGCGAGCAAAAAAATATACTAATGAGCTTTAAAGATTGCACCGTTACTGATGTCGACAATACGCTATTGTTTGATCCAAGTTGGGGAACATTCGATATGGCGGTTGGCGATTCGGTGGTTTCTGTTAGTGGAGGCTCGGCAGATCAAGCCAGCTTCCCAATGTACGAAAAACCCTCAGTGAGCGCACACGCACAAAAAAGCTATAGCAGATATGAGCAGCAAATGTTTTTACTCTACGACGACATCCGTGCGAGTCGAGAGGGGTCGAACAATCCAACCAAGTTAGTTGAGCAAGTGATCACACTTGAGTCGGTTGATTGGCTAGTTCTCTATGAAACTCTCGAGTTAGTGCTTAAACAGCAAGGGGATGAGTCAATTCGCGCTGAATTGGTTGACCGCTTAAAATTAGAGATCGGTGACAATGAGGTATTGATTAAGCAAGGCTTGCAGCGTCTAGCTGCCTTAGAATAAAGCTTGCTTAGACTTTAAAATCCCGACCTCCTGAGCCAGTGTCACCCTTGTAACTTCGTTTTTATCCAAGCAACGCCAGCCAAAAAAAAGCCCAACAAAGAGTCAGGCTTTCTCAAAACTTAACACCAAACAACGGCCTTACTTCAACGTAGCTTGATAACGCTCTGCTGCTTCGATAATCTCTCTTCGAGCCTCTTCTTTACCAGCCCAACCTTTTACTTTTACCCATTTACCTTGCTCAAGGTCTTT